>DASWKM010000130.1:0-4763 GCA_036396635.1 Acidimicrobiia bacterium | reverse complement strand
CAGGGCATGACCCACGTCCAGACCCTCATAGCACTGGAGACGAATCAGGTCCTCACCCGCGATGGCGGCCAGCACCTTGGCGACCTCGGTCTTGCCGACCCCGGCCTCGCCCTCCAGGAACAGCGGCCGTCCCAGTTGCAGTGCAAGATGTATCGCAACCGTGAGGTCCTCTCCTGCAAAATAGTCCTGGCTGTCGAGAGCGCTGCCGAGTCCCTCGATCGTGTTCGGAATCACGCCTAGAGCCTACGGGCATTGCCGCCGTTAGGAGCCCTCGACGGCGAGCTCCGCGGCGACTCTCGCCTCCCAGATCTGGCCACGATGCTCCGCCTCGTGCTGGGAGAGGTGCTCCACGATCCATTCCGGAGTGACCATGTCGTCCCCTGACGGCCGGAGGGTGTGGAAGTCTGCAACGGTCATCGACCCCACCACGTTCAAGAGTGCGTCGCGGGTGGTGGAGAGACGTGTCAAATGGGTCTCGAGCGGCTCTCCGGAGACCGGCGTGTACCCCCCGTCTTCGAGGAGTAGTGGATATGGGAGCTGGGCTGCCACCTCGGGGGGACATTGCGGGACTCGTCGTTCCATGTCGTAGCCACCACCGAGCATGTCGACGTACAGCCAATCCATCTCGAACACGGCGATGTGGTACAGGAGGGTGGCCACACCGTGCCGCCGGGAGACGGGTGAGTGGTCCAAGGCCTCCTGACCGATTCCGTCGACGTAGTTGAGGGTCCGGCGTCGGGTCTCCTCGAGTGTCCACAGTGAGTACCCGATCTCGGGTGGGCAGCCCGGGATCGGTTCAACGCTGCTCTTCCGCATCGTCATCACCGACCGGGCCGGGTGTCATTGCCGTGGTCGACCCTGATCACCGGCGCTCCAGCAGCTGGATGTCGGCGACACGGACGAAAACGGTGTCCAGTTGGAGCGTCATCGGCCATAACCTATAGAACTTCATGTTCGACACGCTGACCAAGCGATTCGAGGGGATCTTCTCCAACCTGAGGGGGAAGGGCAAACTCTCGGAGCGAGACATCGATGAAGCGCTGCGTGAGGTGAGGCTCGCCCTCCTCGAAGCGGATGTCAACGTGAGCGTGGTCAAGACGTTCCTCGGCCGTGTGAAGGGGCGTGCCTCCGGGGAGGACGTCTCCAGGTCCATCACACCCGGACAGCAGGTAATCAAGATCGTCCACGAGGAGTTGGTCCACACACTCGGATCGGATCCGGTTGGACTGACCAGCGCTTCATCGCCCCAGGTGATAATCATGGTCGGTCTCCAGGGGTCGGGCAAGACGACCACGGCAGCCAAGATGGCCATGCTGCTGAAACGCCGGGGGCGCCGCCCCCTGCTGGTGGCGGCCGACCTGCAGAGACCCGCCGCCATCGACCAGCTCGAAGCCCTGGGCACACAGATCGGGGTGCCTGTTCTCGTGGACCAAGCCGGCAAGGCGCCGAGGCTGGCCAAGACCGCGGTGAGGGAAGCGACCCGGACCGGCAGGGACGTGGTCATCATCGACACCGCCGGTCGCCTTCAGATCGATCACGACCTGATGAAGGAGTTGGCCGCCGTGCGCAAGGCCGCCGACCCGGACGAGGTCCTGCTGGTCGTCGATGCCATGACCGGTCAGGACGCGGTGAACGTCGCCAATGGGTTCCAGAGCCAGATCGGGCTGACGGGTGTCATCCTCTCCAAGCTCGATGGTGATGCCCGAGGTGGTGCAGCCATCTCGGTCCGAGAGGTCACCGGTGCTCCGATCAAGTTCGTGGGTGTCGGTGAGGGCCTCGAAGACCTCGAGGCCTTCCACCCGGACCGAATGGCGAGCCGAATCCTCGGTATGGGCGACGTGTTGACCCTGATCGAGAAGGCGGAGTCCGTTTTCGACCAGGTGGAGGCAGAGAACGCCGCCAAGCGATTGGAGAAGGGGGTGTTCAGCCTCGATGACTTCCTCTCACAGTTCGAGGCGATGAGGTCTATGGGGCCTCTCAAAGACATCCTTGCTATGCTTCCCGGGTCCGGATCGCTCCTACGTGAGGTCGATGTTGACGATCGCGACCTCAAGCGGGTCGAGGCCATCATTCAGTCGATGACACCCGAAGAGCGCCGGGCCCCCAAGGTCATCGGTGGAAGCCGCAAGCGCCGGATCGCGTCTGGTTCGGGCACATCGCCCCAGGACGTGAACCGGGTCCTCAGGCAGTTCGCCGATGCGCAAAAGATGATGAAGACGCTGGCCGGAGGCAGGGGCATGCCGTCACTCGATGCCCTAACCGGTGGCCGGCGACCCAAGAGGTGAATCAGATGGCTGTCAGGATGAGACTGATGCGGATGGGCAAGAAGAAGCGGCCCGTGTACCGCGTCGTCGTAGTTGACGGTCGTTCCCCGCGGGACGGCCGCTATATCGAGCAGATCGGGCGATACGACCCGAGACAGGATCCCTCGCTGGTCGAGATCGACAACGAGAGGGCATCAGATTGGCTGTCCAAGGGCGCCAAGCCCTCCGAGACGGTAGAGAAACTCCTCAATATCTCGGGCGCGATGAACAGCATGAAGGTCGAGCGACGTGGTATCCATGTCGTCGGAGTGAAGAAAGACGCGGCCGACGAGGTGGCCCCTGCCGCATCCACCGAGGAGGAGTGATCTTGGCCAAAGGTGAGATCGTTGAGAGGGTCGTCACGTATGTCATCAAGAGCATCGTGGAGGATCCAGAAGCTGTGCAAGTGACCCTTGTCGAGCAGGGACCGGACGACTTCATCGCGGAGGTGCGCACCGCCAAGCCCGACATGGGCAGGGTCATCGGCCGGCGGGGACGTGTGGCCAAGGCGATAAGGGCCGCGGCCGGCGCCGCCGGCGAGGAAGAGGGGATCAACGCTGGAGTCGAGTTCCTCGACTGAAGGTTCCCGGATCAAGGTCGCCCATCTCGGGAAGCCGCACGGTCTCGAGGGTTTCCTCGGTCTCTATGTCGACCCGGGGGACCTCAGCTATTTCGAGACCAGCTCCACCGTCTACGTCGCAGACCGTCCCCTAACGATTCGAGCCCTGAGACATGGTGCCAAGGGCCATGAGGTCTCTTTCAGCGAGGTCTTCGATCGTGAGGGCGCTGAGGCGATTCGAGGTCAGGACGTCTTCGTCACTGATCGTCGAGCCCTGGCCGAGAACGAGTACTGGCCCGGAGATCTGGTGGGCCTCGTGGTTCGACCTGGCGGAGGGGTGGTCGTTGACGTCGAGTTCGGGGCCGCCCAGGACCGTCTCGTGATCGAGAGGGGCGGCGTCAGGTTCGAGGTCCCGTTCGTCGCTGATCTGGTGCCCGTGGTGGACCTGGATCACGGTCTCGTGGAGATCAGGGAGATCGAAGGCCTCAGCTGACCAAGAGCTCGACGGTTATCCCCTCGAGACTCCCATCCTCGGGGCTGGACTCCCCGACGAAGAGCGACACGGCGCCGGGTGGAAGGGTGACCTCGGTCCTGAACTCACCCCAGGTCTCGATGTAGTCGGCGGCCGTCGTGGAGGTCTCCACAACGGGGAAGTCTCCCTGGGTGACGATGATCAACACGTTGGATTCGAAGGTCCGCGAGTACCCCGCAACCTCGACGACCTGGCCGACTTCTCGGTCGGCTGCGGGATTCATCAGCACAACGAACTCGCCAATCGATGCGCTCCCGTCGAACGGGACGAATCCGGGGCGGAGGTCGACTGTCAATCTGGCGGGAGATGACCGAATCCCGGCTCGGGCTGCTGCCGGAGCGGCCAGATGCAGGTCGACGAACATTCCCCCATCGAGCGCTCGCACCACATAGAGTCGGTGCACGAGCCCGGTCTCGACCAGCTGATCGGTGACCACTGTCGACTCGACGTCCATCGTGATTCGGATCACCTGAAACGAGTCGAGATGCTCGATGTGGAGATCGGGCACCGTCGTCGCCGGCGCACCCTCCTCGGTCTCGAACTCGAATGTGAACGTCTCGCATTGATCCGATGCCTCCCAGGAGATCCTTCCGATCGTGTGGCTGTCCGAGCCGTCCTCGTCGATCTCGGCGAGACTGCCCCCCTCCTCGAACTCGCCATCGCCGGGGCACTCCACCACCGGGGGCAGGGTGGACGTCGGCGCCGATGAAGAGGGGATCACCGCGCCGGTGCTCGTCGTCACGCCGATCCCACCACCTTCGGCGCACGCGCCGATCAGTAGCGCGATGACCGTGGGGACCACTCGACGCATCTCAGGGAGAGTATGACGACGGGTCAAGTCTGAGCGCCAATTCAAGAATCGAGGATGTGATGTCAGAGGCAGTAATCGTGGCCACGGCCCGGTCACGAGTCGATTGAGACCAGCCGCGGCCGAGGTCCAGTGTCGGCGCGACTCACGGCAGGATCATCGGTAGTTGCGGTTCCCGTGGCGAGCCGTGGGCCGGGTGTGGGGAGGGGCTTCGGGCTGGTATGAACCGGCTTCGATGGCGGCGTCGATTGCGGCGATCTCTGCGAGGGAGGTCGAGGCGAGCTCTTGGGTGAGGGCGTCCTGGGTGCGGGCCCAGGTGTCGTGAACAGGACAGGTGTCTTTCCAGTCGCAGGGACCATCGCGAAGGACGCAGTGGTCGAGGCTGACGGGTCCTTCGGCGGCTTCCACGATCTCGAGGACGCTGATATCGGCCGGGTTTCGGGCGAGCCGATAGCCACCCTTGGGCCCGTGGGTGGCCACCAGCAGTCCCTCGGCCACCAGTCCGGCCAGGATCAGGGTCAAGGTCTTGTAGGGGATGTGCATCTCGGTGGAGATCTGCCG
>DASWKM010000129.1:0-6566 GCA_036396635.1 Acidimicrobiia bacterium | reverse complement strand
GCATGCATAATATCAGCCTCCGCCCGGCACATCTCGTGGCGATGGTGATGGTGGTCGCCGCCTGTTCCGGTGGCACTGCCGCTTCCACGACCGTGATGCCGACTACCACGACCACACCGTCGACGACCACTGTCGCACCGGTAACCACCACCAGCGAGGTGTCCAGCACCACGACAGCACCAATAGCGACAACGACAACGGACGCGTCGTTGGCTCCTGGTGGCTCGGGTTGCACGCCGGGCAGCGGGGATCTGGGCGATGGCTTGTGGTATGGAGAGGTCGACAGCTTCGACACCGATCGGATCGCATTCGACCTCGCCTGCTGGTTCTCTGGCGACGCCGCCACCGCCGCCGCAGCGGCGGACGGCGAGGAGTCACCCCCACCAAACGACTATTACGTACGAAACGAGAATGATCTGTTGCGCGACCTCGAGGTGGGCGCGGACACCCCGGTGCTGTGGTACCCGAGTGGAGACCCGAATGACTTCCTTGAGGGCACGTTCACCCAGTGGACCGACTTCTTGGTGGATCGTGGCTTCGCCCTGGGAATCTGGGTCGCCATCGAGGATGACGTGGTCGTCTCGATCGAGGAGCAGTGGGTGCCCTGACCGATCGGCCCTTTCGATGTGTTGGACCGTCAACCCTGCCCAGCAGGCGCCATTGCACATCAGATCTGAACCTCGAATCCGTTGGACCGTCCACCCTGCCCATCAGGCGCCATTGCACACCACGTCTGGCCGGCTGAAGACGTCGGATGGACACCATCTGTCAACCCTGGCGCGGCCGTCACCAAATCATCGGATTAGGGCAACCCCGCGTATCGGGATGAGAGTGCTTGTCTCTGGATCTGGCCGCATGAGGACCTCAGTGAAGCCGGTGACAAACAGACGTCTGGTGAGGAATTGTGCTTCCGTCTGGAGCTGACCCGATATGCCTTTCAGAACGAACGGATTGGCATAGGGAGTGAAAAAGGTGCCAGTGAGGGTGTTGCCCGCTTGCCCACCCAGCTCATGTGGGTCCTCCGATTCCGACCACAACGCCAGGTCCTCAAACGGATAGGTCTCATCGGTTGGCGCGGTCCAGGTCAGCCCCCCGGTCCCACCGACGAGGTCGATGAAGCCGTCTTGCAGGTAGACGAAGGTCCTGTTGAAGGTGATCGACGACTGCGCGCCCTTGAGAATGGTGCCGCCCTCACGAAAGAAGGCCCAGTAGTCATCCGAGGCAGAAGGGTTCATCACGAACACACCATCAGATCTGAGATCGATGGTCCCGTCGAACACGACATTGCCGTCCAAGAATCGGACGATTCCCCCGTTGATCACCAGCCCCGAATCGCAGTCCACCCACCAATCGCCGTTGACTTCAATCACCTCACTACTGCCCACGTTGCAGTCGGGGTCTATGTCCGTCCAACGATTGGTGAAGCCCATTGGCTGGACGCCGATGGGCTCGCCATACAACCCGACGTGGTCATCGATGTACGTGGCCGCAGCATCAGTGCAGGGGCTGATGGTTATCCCCAGGTAAAGCGGATAGGTTGTCTTGCAGTTGTAGCGATGGTCAATTGGAGATCGAGTTACCCGTTGTGACCTGAACGTCGGCTCCGGGTACAACTGGAAGTAGGACTCGGGCGGGTCGGTCGGGTCGACCAGGGTGGAGTCGATCTCAGTGGTCAAATCATCTAGGTTGTACGCCCTACTCGGTACCGATCCGGGTTGCCCGGAGAGTGCGTACGCCAGAATCGCCGACCTTGCCCCTGCGGCGCCAGGGACAGGAAGGGCTCGTATCCACCGCTGATTCCCGTTGGCCGACACGTCGATTATGTATGGCTTTGAAGCCCCGCATGCGGCTCCAGATCCGTCGGAGTCGGTCACGATGACTCCGGGGGAATCCATGAAGTGCGTGACGGTGATCTTGCCCTGACCATCCGCCGTGAGAGCATCACACTCGTACGGTTCGAGGACGACAAGCGGGACGACGTCGCCCTCGCCGACGTCTGGCCTGATCCGAGCCACGCTGCGGACCTCGGTGGTCCCGGAGTCGAACCCGAAGGTGGCGGCAAAGGTGAAGTCCCGCTCCCGTTCCACCGTCACGCCAAGTCTCTGACATGCGACACCATCAACATCGAAGTTCAGGGCTTGGGCCCCCATGAGCTCATGCCCGTCTGGCACAGGATGCGTGATCTCGATCGTGTAGGGGAATGCCGACGCCGGTGCCACCCGCGCAGACAGCGGATTGCACGCGGTGGCGAAGATCGTGCAGTCCGGCGGCGGCGGCGAACCGGCCTCGTCCTCGATATTGACGAGCAGATAGTCCCAAGCTATCTGGCACGCTTCCACCGCGTTGGACCCGCTGAATGGATCGATTGCACTCGCTCCCGCGGTAGCGGCCGCATCGGACGCCAGCCGATCCGCCCGAATGTCGAATCTGAGCGACGCGAGATCCACCGCTATTGCCGCAGCACCAAGAAGGAACATCATCGACAGGGCAACCACGATAAGGCTGACCCCTCGATCGTCTCTGGGCCGGGGTGTTCTCATCGTCGTCATGAGCTCGCCTCGAAGCGGTTGACCGCCTCGGAGTCGATCGTCAGGGTCTGCGAGAAAACGACGGCGCTGAAATCGGTTTCCCGTGCCACAACAACTTGGACTCGGCGTTCGGTGTCGGGTCGGCCGTCGCCTCCGACGTAGCACTCAGCCATGTCGGTTGTGGGTGGTCCGGAGCCGATGAGAACCTTTCTGGTGGTCTGGTCGTCCGCCGAGAGCCCATTTGGGTACACGTAAGCGACACACACGTAGCGGCCGGGCACACCAGGGCCGAGTGAGCCGGTGGCGTCGTCGATGGTCTGGCTGATGATCTCGGTGAGCCAGGCGTCCATACCGAGATCGGCCACCGGTAGGGTTGCCGCATAACGGCCGCCCTCACGCGCCGAGTGAGTGAGAGCGAGTTGATGGTTGTACGCGATTCCGGCGCTGACCATCCCGACGAGGAGCATGATGAGGAGGGGTAGCGCGAACGCCAGCTCCACGAGTGCCGCTCCGCGATTGCCCCGTGACCACTTTCCCATTTGGTCGCCTCCCATCCAGCGCAAAACCAATGTACACCACGGAGAGTGGCCGTCAACCTGTGATCAGGGATATAACGCGCCGGTGTCTTCGGCTCGGCCCTCCTCGTACCACCAGGCTAGGCCGATTCCGACGGTAGCCCCCACGGCGTTGGCCACCAGGTCCAGGGCGTTGTTCGCATAGTCCCCAACGCTGACGTCACTCATGGACGAGCCGATCAGCTCGGCGATCTCGACCACGGCACCCCCTCCCATCACCACCAGCCAGGTCATGAGCAACAAGCCACCAAGGTGATACCCGCTGCCCGCCCATCGCTTCATCGCCTCCCAGGCAATCACCACCATGGCACCCCCGGCAACCGCGTGGAAGACCTTGTCGTAACGCATGGGACCGATCACCTCGGCGGTGTAGAGCGGCATGCCGTCGACGAGGAGGACACCTCCGAACATGTTTCCCAATCCGACCAGTGACACCGCCCAAAGTGCGTGTGTGGGCCACCTCGCCCATATGTGGAGTACGCCGAACAATGCGAAGAGCCCGATGTTGATTCCGGTATAGGTCATCGTAAGCGGGCTATCCACCGATTGACCGTAGATGACCAGTGCAACCGTGTAGACGATGGTGAACACGACAACGGCGCGCATTGGATCTGCAAGGTAGGGCATTTGTCTGATCCAAGATGGGTAATAGGCTTCGTAGGGATGGATGAGACCCTCAAACCCGATGCCGTGGAGGCTAAACCGGTCCCCGAGGCCGAAAACGAGAAGGTCGATGTAACCCAGCCGACCAAGCTGATCCGAATCGCCTCGATGACCCGTGCCATGCTCGATGAGGCTCGCCAGGCACCCCTCGACGAAGGTGGTCGGGAGCGCATGGCCAAGGTCCATGCCCGGTCTGTCGATGAGTTGCGCGACGTCCTCTCCCCCGAGCTCCAGGAGGAGTTCAGCGAGATCATGATCCCACTCAACGAGGCCGGTGCGTCCGAGGCCGAGCTACGGGTAGCCCAGGCCCAGCTGATCGGATGGTTGGAGGGGGTGTTTCACGGGATACAGGCGTCGCTGTGGAGCCAGCAGATGGCCGCCCAGAGCCAGCTTGCCGATCTGCAGAAGCGGGCGCTCGGTGCGCCGCGAAACCCCGACCGAGACGACTCGTCGGGCCTGTACCTGTAGGGGCGCCCACCGTCACCGGCGTCAATCCGGTAAACCGCAGGACCATCTGAGGCGTGTTAGGGGTGATGACAAACCCTCGAGCCGCTAGGAGAGCCGCCATCGAGATGGGCACGCCTCGCCGCACCCCGTCATTCGAGGAGTTCTACCGCCGCGAGTACCCGCCGATGGTGGCCATCGCCAGGGCGCTGCTCCGCGATGTTCCCTCGGCCGAGGATCTCGTCCAAGAGTCGTTCGTCGCCGCCCACCGCAACTGGGGCAAGGTGTCGACATACGACGACCCACGGGCATGGGTGCGACGGGTGATGCTCAATCGGATCTCCTCGCTGCGGAGACATCTCGGAGCCGAGATGCGCGCCATGACCCGGTTCGGCAACGAGCCCGACCGCGACACCACTCCCGAGATGTCACCGGAGGCATCGGCGGTCTGGGACGAGGTCCGACGCCTTCCCCGCCGACAGGCCCAGGTCATCGTCCTCCACTATGTCGCCCAGATGACGACCAGTGAGATCGGGCGGACACTGGGCTGCTCACCGGGTGCGGTCAAGGCCCATCTGCATCGGGGCGGAAGAGACTCGAACAGGGTCTCCGACTGGAAGGAGGAGTAGCGATGAATCGAGTAGAAGACCGTCTCAATCAGGCCGCCGCGGAACTCCGCGAGCTGACCCGTGGGGTCACGCCACCTCCGCTCGAGGTGCCACGCCGACGGATCCCGAGGGCGTTGCTCGCATTCACCGGCACATTCGCCGCGGTGGTTGCCGTCGGGCTGATCCCGGTCGTGCTGGGCGAGGATTCGACACCGCTGGGCGGCTCGGCGCCGACAACCGCTCTCCCGGCACCGTCGACGACGTTGGCCCCGTCGACAACCCTGGCTCAAGATCCGAACACGAGTGCGTGCTCCGCGGCCGGTGCCCCTGCCCCCGGCACCGCCGAGGGGCTGCCGGAACCGGTTGGCATCACCCGACAGACGATCATCGACGCCGCATGGATCTGTGATCTCGAGACATTGGAGTCGGTTGCGGGTGACGACCTGAAGACCTCGTTTGGCGGTGGTGGTTTCCAGAACCTTCGTGAGTGGGAGGAGCAGGGCGCCGGTCAGCTCGGACTTCTCCTTCAACTCCTCGACACCAGCTACGGGGTCGTCGAGGTGACGGACGGTCCCGACATATACGTCTGGCCTGCGGCTTTCACATACGAGTCGTGGGACGACATCCCCGACCAGTACCGCGAGGAGCTCTACGAGATCTTCGGCGAGGGGGAGCTCGACCAGATCGCCGGGTTTGGGAGCTACGTGGGTTGGAGGGTGGGGATCGACGAGCAGGGCAACTGGCTTTACTTCGTTGCCGGGGACTGAGCGGGGGACGATGAGCCGTCTCCCGCCAGGTCTGCACTTGTCTCGGGCTTTCTAACTGACCCGGCGTTGGGCGACTTGACGCTCCCGACGCACCCGGCGTCGCTCACGCTCACTGAGACCGCCCCATATCCCGAACTTCTCACCCATGTCGATGGCGTAGTCCAGACACTTGGCCTTCACCTCGCATGCGCCACAGATGGCCTTGGCCTTCCGGGTGGATGCGCCTCGCTCGGGAAAGAACAGATCGGCGTCGGCGCCACGGCAATTGGCGTAGTCCTGCCAGGAAAGCTCACCAATGGCCAGAGCTTCGATGAGCTTGCTCTGCATTCAGGTCTCCTTACAACCGTGTAATTACAAGCTTGAGATTATGCGATCTTACGCGCGCCGTCAAGATGGAAATGTCGAACGTGGCCGGAGCCAGGGCTGCGAGGCCCAGATCGACGCACGCCTCAGGCGTCGTAAATTCGAGCGATCCGGCGGAATCCGCTAACGGCAATCGACTTGGCATAATGCGAGGGAAGTGACCACGACCGCCGAAAAGAAGCGGGCCCCGTTCCCGATCGAGTTCTACCGGTCGGCAATCGGCAAGAAATGGGTGATGGCGGTCACCGGTCTGGGGATCATCGGATTCGCCCTGGCCCACATGGTGGGCAACCTCAAGATGTTCCTCCCCGACATCGACGGCGAGCCCGACATCGATGTCTACGGCGAGGCACTCCGATCGCTGTTCACACCCATCTTCCCCGAGCACGTGTTCCTGTGGATCCTCCGCACCGGGCTGATCATCTTCTTCGCCCTCCACGTCCATGCCGCCTATTCGTTGACGGTCATGAACCGGCGCGCCCGCATCGAGGGTTATGAGGGCCCCCGCACCTACCTGGCAGCCAACTACGCCAGCCGCACCATGCGATGGAGCGGGACGATCTTCCTGGCCTTCCTCGCCTTCCACCTGGCCGACTTCACCTGGGGCATACAACCGGC
>DASWKM010000128.1:0-4711 GCA_036396635.1 Acidimicrobiia bacterium | reverse complement strand
ACGCTGCTGGCCCAGGCCAACCCAATTCCTGACCTCGACTCGTTCGATCTGATCGAGGTTGATGGCACCAGGTACCTCGCCAATCTCAATCGAAGGAGCAGCGAGATGACCGGGACAGACAGTAAGCCAGCCGAGGTTGTGACAATGCGTAGACGCCCACTTGTTGCACTTGCGCTGACGGCCGCGGCCGTTCTGGTGGTGGGTGCGGCGGCGTGGCTGGGCCTGAATCGGGAAGACCTCGATGTTGCCTCTGCCGGGGTCGCCGTCGTAGAGGAGTTCGCTCGAGCGGTGAGCTCTGGCGCCACCGACCTGTCGGAGGATGTGACCGACGGCGCCACCTTCGGCCCTATGGCCGTGCCACTTGACAATGATCTGGCCTCATTCTGGGCGGCCCTCGACACGACTCTGACGGTGAGCAACTGTGCGCAGAGCGCACAGGTCGTGCGATGTGACTACGAGTGGACCGACCGCATACGCCAAGCGCAGGATCGGCCCGAGTTCGGGGTGTTCACGTTCCTGATGGACGGTTCTCGCATCGCAGCCATCTCTGGCGATGTTGATCAGGAAGCTTCCGGATGGCTGAAGGGCGCTGCGACGGGCAACTCTCTCGGAGCCGATGCAGACCCGGTCGTCCACTACCTGGCGTGGCTGAACCAGGCATATCCGGGATGGGAGCTCGAGCTCGACTGGAACGCCGAGCCTGCTGAGATCGGAGGCGGGTTTGCCCCGCTGGGACACGACGATCCGGTGCACAACGCACGGTACGCCGAGGTTCTCACCAGGCATCTCGACGAGTATGCACAGGAGCTGAACGCCACCGGCGGGTTGCCCGACTAGGAGGGATTCGCCGCAAGGAGCCGACTCCGGGCAAACACGACGTGGTCATGTCCGAAGGGCGCCGCGATTCAACAAGAGCACTCGCGGGCCGCTGATCAAGACCTCGGCCCCTAACATGCTCCGCTCCCCCGGAGCATCGCATGACCAGACCCGCCATCGACATCGGGCGCGAGCACGACGCTTGCGGCGTCGGGTTCATCGCTGCACGGAACCGCACACCTTCGTATCGGGTGACTCGTCTCGCCGTGGAGTGCCTGCAACGGCTCGACCATCGAGGCGCCCGCGCCGCCGATGGCACCGGTGACGGCGCCGGGCTGCTGACACAGCTCCCGCACCGGGTGATTGCACGCGACCTGCGTGCCCACGGAACAGAGATCGAGACGGATCGATTCGGTGTGGTGATGTGCTTCCTCCCACCCGAGGATGCCGCCGCGTCCCGCGCACTGGTGAGCGAGGCTCTCGAGGCCGAGGGCATCAGGCTCATCCTCTGGCGGTCCGTTCCGATCGACCCATCGGTTCTCGGCGAACATGCCCGCGAGGTCCTGCCGCTCATCGAGCAGGCGGTCGTGACCAGTCAGATGGCGGGCAGCGAGTTCGAGAGAGCCCTATTCCTCGCCCGCAAGCGCATGGAGCGCAAGGCCAATCCCGGGTTCTCCGTTCCCTCGGCGTCGAGTCGCACCGTGGTCTACAAGGGGCTCTTCACGGCGAGCCGCATCGCCCGGTTCTATTGGGACCTCCGTGACCCAGATTACGAGACGGCCTTCGCCATCTTCCACCAGCGGTTCTCGACCAACACCTTCCCGTCTTGGGACAACGCCCAGCCCTTCCGTGCCTTGGCCCACAACGGGGAGATCAACACGATCCAGGCCAACCGCTCCTGGATGGAGGCGAGGGAGAGGGCGGCGACTCCGGGGGTTTGGGGTGACCGACTCGTGGACATCTTCCCGTTCCTCCAACCCGGTCTCTCCGATTCGGCCAGCCTCGACAATGTCTTCGAGCTGCTGTTGCAGAGCGGTCGCTCTCTCGCCCATGTCAAGGAGATGCTCATCCCGGCGGCCTGGGAGAACGTGACCGATCTCTCCCCCGAGCTCACCGCGTTCTACGAGTACCACGGCTTTCTCACCGAACCGTGGGACGGGCCGGCAGCGATCGCGGCCACCGACGGGATCTCCCTTCTCGCCGGCATGGACCGGAACGGACTCAGACCGGCCAGATGGACGGTCACCCCTGACGTGGTGATCGTCGCCTCCGAGGCAGGCGTATGTCCCGAAGAGGAGTCGAGAGCGATCGAGACCGGCCAGCTCGGGCCAGGGGAGCTGATCGTCTTCGACGGCAAGACCGGTGGGATCCGCCACTCGGACGTGGTCAAGGATGAGTTGGCCGCCCATCTTCCGTACTCACGTTGGGTGAACACCGAGACGCTCCACATCCAGGCACCATTCGACCCCCTGAACGACGACCGGTTCGACGCCGCCACGCTCACCAGGGTCTTCGGTTACACCTCAGAGGAGCGTCGTCTCATCCTGGCGCCACTGGCCCAGGGCACCACGCCGACTGGATCGATGGGGGATGACACAGGTCTGGCGGTGCTCGCCGACCCGCCCCGCCGTCTCACCCGGTTCTTTCACCAGATGTTCGCCCAGGTGACCAATCCACCCATGGACCCGATCAGGGAGAAGCTGGTGATGTCACTGAGGATCCAGCTCGGGCGACGGGGCCCGATCCTGGAGGACTCCCCCTCTCAGGCCCACCTGATCGAGCTGGCCAGCCCCATCCTTTCCGACGCGGAGCTCGAGTCGATTCTCCGGTCGGGGGACCGCAGGTTCTTCGCCCACTGGATCGCGGCCACCTGGCAGGTGTCCGAGGGCCCGGGAGGCATGGAGCGGCGTCTCGATGACATCTGCGCCGAGGCGTTGGACTCGGTGCGTCTCGGGGCTTCGATACTGGTCTTGTCGGACCGGGAGACTAATGCCGACGAGGCTCCGATCCCGATCCTGTTGGTCGTCGGGGCGGTCCATCATCATCTGATCGACGAGGGTGTCAGGGGCGATGTCTCACTGGTCGCGGTGTCAGGTGAGCCACGTGACGCACACGACGTTGCCGCCCTGTTGGGATTCGGGGCATCCGCGGTGAACCCCTACCTCGCCATCGACCAGGTGATCGATCTGGCACGTTCGGGGATGATCGACATCGACCCTGTCACCGCACAGGAGAACTACCGCTCCGGTCTCGAGACCGGTCTCCTCAAGATCATGTCGAAGATGGGCATCTGCACACTGGCGTCCTATCGCGGGTGTGAGTTGTTCGAGGTCATCGGGCTGTCCGAGCCGGTCTGTCATCGGGCCTTCAGGAATGCCCCGAGACGGCTGCGCGGGATCGGCTTCGAGGAGCTGGCCCGGCACGCACTTGCGCGTCATGGCGGTTATGCCTCCGGCGAGCACCGATCCGGTGGCTTCTACAAGCATCGGCGAGGGGAGGAGACCCACGTCACCGGTCCCAAGATCGTGCTCGATCTGCAGAGGTCGGTGCGCTCCGACGAGCCCGAGGGATGGGCCAAGTACCTGTCGACGATCTCGGACCGACCACCGGCGCTGGTCCGTGATCTGCTCACCTTTGTCGGTACCGAGCCCGTTCCCATCGAGGAGGTCGAGCCCGTCCAGACGATCATGCGCCGGTTCGTGACCGCCGCGATGTCACTCGGGGCATTGTCCCGTGAAGCCCATGAGACCCTGGCCGAGGCGATGAACTCGGTAGGGGGTCTTTCCAACTCGGGTGAAGGGGGAGAGGACCCGGCTCGATTCGGGTCACCGCGGAATTCGGGGATCAAGCAGGTCGCCTCCGCCAGGTTCGGTGTGACACCGGCCTATCTCGGTTCTGCCGAGGAGTTGCAGATCAAGATTGCGCAGGGCTCGAAACCGGGAGAGGGTGGTCAGCTGCCTGGCCACAAGGTGTCCGAGGAGATAGCGCGGCTCAGACACACCAGGCCGGGCGTTTCCCTCATATCACCGCCGCCGCACCATGACATCTACTCGATCGAGGACCTGGCTCAACTGATCTATGACCTCAAGTCGTTCAAACCGGCGGTACGGGTGTCGGTGAAGCTGGTGAGCGAGCCTGGTGTCGGGACGATCGCGGTCGGAGTGGCCAAGGCGGACGCCGATGTGATCACCGTCTCCGGCTCGGAAGGCGGCACCGGTGCGTCGCCTCTGGTCTCGATCAAGCACGCCGGGTCACCCTGGGAGCTGGGCGTGGCCGAGGCGCACCAGGCGCTGGTGGCCAAGGGCATGAGGTCGAAGGTGATCCTCGAGACCGACGGCGGTCTTCGCACCGGGCGCGATGTCGTCGTCGCCGCCCTCCTCGGCGCAGAGCGATTCGGGTTCGGGACGCTTCCGCTGTTGGCCCTCGGCTGCAAGATGGTCAGGCAGTGCCATCTCAACACCTGCCCGGTCGGGATAACCACCCAGGACCTCGAGTTGCGCGCCAAGTTCACCGGGGCAGTCGACCAGGTCGTCTCGTTGTTCAGTCATCTCGCCGAGGAGGTTCGTCATCACCTGGCCTCGCTCAGTGCGACGACGATGGACGAGATCATCGGCCGCGCCGACCTGTTGCGGCCGATCGACAGCGCCCATCCGCTCGCTCCCGACCTCGCCGCGCTCTTGGTCCGTGCCCAGGGCCGACGCCGGCACGGGGGCTATCGCCCGGTGCCGGTGTCCAAGGTGTCCGAGCGCATCCTGGCCGACGCCGCCGCTGCCATCGCCGGTGGGGAGGGGGTCGAGCTTCATTATCCGATCCAGAACACCGACCGGACCGTCGGGGCCCGGCTCGCCGGCGAGATAGCAGCTCGGTATGGAGACTCTGGTCTTCCTGATGGGAC
>DASWKM010000127.1:0-3363 GCA_036396635.1 Acidimicrobiia bacterium | reverse complement strand
GTGATCGCGGTCTCGCCACCGACGTACACAGCTGTGTCCGCTGCGGTCGCGACGGGGATGATGTCAGCGCGAAGGTGACGCACCGCTTCCTGGGAGGCAATCGAGTTCACGTCGCCGAGCAGTTGCACCGAGAGGATCGCCAACGTCCCGGTCGATGCCGGATCCACGGTCACCACCCCGAACCCGCCGTCCGCGGCGATGTCATCTTGGAGAGCGATCAGAGTGTCATCGACTCCTTCGCCCGTCACCACCACGTCCAGCGGTGAGGTGAGACCACCGGCGAACTCGGTGGCCAGGATCTCGAACGCCACCTTGGACTCCATGTCGTCGGGGAGTGTCGACACCCCGGAGAGCCCACTGTTCATGGAGAACATGCTGCTGGCGGCCAGGATCAAGAGCCCCGCCGAGAATACGAGGCTGACGAGGGGGCGACCCATGACGATACGGGTCCACCGCTCCCAGAACCGCCCGCTCTCATCCGGCGACCGGCGACGGCGCACCTTGAGTGAGTCGATCCGGTCCCCCATCAGTGACAGCACGGCCGGGAGCAGTGTGAGGGAGGCGGCCACCGCGACGATCACCACCAGGATGGCTCCGGTGCCGAGAGCGCGGAACAGGGTGTTGGGGAGGATGAGCATCCCGATCAGGGCGAGGACCACGGTGAGCCCGGAGAAGAAGACCGCCCGAGTTGCGGTGGCGCCGGCCCGTTCGATGGCATCGAGCTTCTCCATGCCATGGCCTCTCTCTTCGCGGTAACGGGAGACGATGAACAATGAATAGTCGATCCCCACGGCCAGACCGATCATCGTGATCATGTTGGTGATGAAGAAGCTCAGATCGAACAGCTGACCCACCAGCGCCGACAGGCCCATGGCAACGGCGATGGCGACGACGCCGAGGATGATGGGGACTACACCGGCGGCCAGGGAGCCAAACACGAACACCAGGACGAGGAGGGCGACACCGATTCCGATCGTCTCACCCTTGGCCAGGTCTTGCTCAGCAATGTCATTGAACTCGTTGTTCAGGGTGGCGGGACCGGCCACCAGCGCCTCGAACCCGGTCGGCGCCGGGAGCCCCGCCACGATGTCCGCCACTCGCTGGGCATTCGCCGATAGCCCGTCCACGTCGGATCCGGCAAGCGTCACGGGTAGCAGCACGGTCGTCCCCGACTCCGAGACCGGGCCGTCCTGCGTGAGATAGGACCCGACCGCCTCGACCGATTGCGACTGGCCCAAGACGGCCTGCAGCTCCCCGACATACGCGGCATACCCCGGATCTGTGGCCGTCACCGAGTCTGACTTGACGACCACGAACTCGCTGCCGGCCACCTCCCCTCTCACCTCCTCGACGATCTCCAGCGCCCGGACCGATTCCGGATCGTTGGTGAACGTGATCTCACCGGTCAGCGCATCACCCAGCAGTTGTGAGGACAACAAGCCTGCTGCGACAAGCAGTATCACCCAGACCCCCACCGTCCTCCACGGCCTGCTGGCGCTGGCTCTGGCCAGCGTCTCGGTACCCAATGCCATCAGCTCTCTCCTATGGACAAACGTACGCCGTATACGTACAATGTAAATGTACGGCGTATGTTTACACCGTAAACCGACAGGTTGTCAACACCCGAATCGATGAATCACTTGACCTACGATGCGACTGTGACCACCACAACCCGTACTCCCCTCACCCGCGAGAGGATCATAGAGGCCGCCATCGTCTTCGCCGATGCCCATGGCGTCGACGAGCTCTCGATGCGCAAGCTGGGTGCCGAGCTGGGGGTCGAGGCGATGTCCCTCTACAACCACGTCGCCAACAAGGACGACATCTACGACGGGATGATCGACCACGTCTTCAACGAGATCCCTCTTCCCGACTCTGCTCTCGACTGGAAAGAGCAAACCCGCCGTCTCGGCCACGGGGCAATGGAGCAGTTCGGCCGCCATCCCTGGGTGGTCTACCTGTTGATGGCACGGGGCAACTTCGGTCCGGGGGCGCTCCAATTCATGGACCACGTGCTCGGCCTGCTCCTCGAAGCCGGTTTCGGTGAGGAGGACGCACACCACGCCTGGCAGATGCTCGCCTCGCACACCATGGGATACGCATTCCAGTCGAGCACAGGGGCGGGCATGGCGGAGAAGGACTATGCAGCACTCGTCGAGACGCGATCGGCCGAGATCATGAGGCTGTACCCGAACGTGGCTCGCCTGACCCCGTTGATCGTCGACTGCGCCTGGGACCGAGAGTATCTCTTCGGCCTCGAGATCATCATCGACGGTCTCGACGCCCGACTGGGCTGACCGGACTGCCGGAATTGCCTATCTTCGCGGGATGACTCCAGACGATCTCAGCCGACTCAACATACCCTCCGACCCCCGTCTCTCCCCTGACGGATCACGCATCGCCTTCGTCGTCTCGAAGCCGAACCTCGAGGTCGACCGATACGACCGTGTGATCTGGATCGATGACAGGCCATTCACCTCGGGACCCGGAGATCTTGCCCCGCGCTGGTCACCCGACGGATCGACACTCGCCTTCCTGCGTGACGACCACGAGAAGAAGCCTCAGCTCGCGGTGATACCCACAGGGGGCGGCGAGGCGCGGGTCCTCACCGACTTCGATCTGGGGGTCGAGGCCGTGGAGTGGTCCCCCGACGGGTCCCGCCTCGCCGTGGTGGCAATCACCTACGAAAGAGATTGGGCGGACCTCGACGACGACGAGCGGAAGCGACGCCCCAGAAGGCTGACATCGGTCCCTTACCGCTTCGACAACAAGGGCTGGCTCCACGATCGAAAACGTCACGTATGGCTCGTCGATCCCAATGGGAAGGATGAACAGCGCTGTCTCACCCCCGGTGAGTTCGACGAGGAGTTGCTGGCCTGGTCCCCGGATGGGAAGAAGATTGCCTACCTCACCGACACCGCGACGCATCGTGGCCTGGTCTCGGGAAACGAGGTCTGGTCGGTCGATGTCGGATCGGGCGAGCGATCGAAGCTCACCGAGCGTGGCTTCTTCGGCGCTGTCGGGTACCGAAGCGACGGTGTTGCCCACGTCCTCGGGAACGAGAACCCCAGGTACCCCGTCGACCTCTATCTGCAGCGAATCGAGCACGACGGTGCCCTAACCAACCTGACCGGTCAACTCGACCGTGGGTCGGTATCCCTCGCCGCCGGTCCTGCCGTGATCCGTTGGGACGGTGACGATGCCCTCGTCGGGCTGGAGGATTCCGGCATGTTCGGCGTCGTTCGGGTCACGCCCGATGGTGTCGTGAAGAGGGAGGTCGAAGGGGACACCGTCGTGACCGGGTTCGACATCATCGCCGGGAGGTTGGTCCACACCGCCAGCACGTGGGACTCCCCCGGTGAG
>DASWKM010000126.1:0-23194 GCA_036396635.1 Acidimicrobiia bacterium | reverse complement strand
CCGCTCTCAGCTTGCACTCTGATCGGCAACGAGGACGCCCCTCTCACCACCTTCGAGCCGGGGGGGCCTTTTGCCCGACAGATCGACGACCTCTTCTGGCTCGTCTTTTGGATCGCGACGGCTGTCTTCGCCCTGGTGATGGGTGGCCTGGTCTTCATCCTCTTCGTATTCCGGGATCGGCACAGGGAAGACGAGAAGCTGCCAAAGCAACTCCATGGGAGCCCCAAGCTCGAGGTCGTGTGGACGGTCATCCCGGCCCTGATCCTGGCGGCCATCGCCGTCCCCACCATCTCTTCGATTTTCGAGCTCACCGAGTGCGGACCCGACGCGATGGAGATCGAGGTGGTCGGGCATCAGTGGTGGTTCGAGTACCACTACCCGGACCACGACGTCAACACCGCCAATGTGATGGTCATCCCCGCCGGTCAGGAGGTCTGCGCCCAGTTGACCTCAGACGATGTCATCCACAACTTCTGGATCCCGGCCCTCAACGGCAAGCGATACCTCATCCCCGGCCAGACCACTCAGCTCCGTCTCCAGGCGGACGAGCCAGGGGAGTATTGGGGTCATTGCGCCGAGTTCTGTGGCCTGTCGCACTCACTCATGCGGGCCCGGGTCCAGGCGATGAGCCCGGCCGATTTCGATGAGTGGGTTGGGGGCCAACAGCAGCCGGCATCGCTGCCCCAGGAGGGGAGCCCGGAGTGGGACGGCTATCAGATCTATCTCAACCGGCAATGCATCCAATGCCACACGGTGCGCTTCGACGACGCCTCCCAGTCCAACATCATTCCCCCCGAGGCGTTCAATGGTCCCGAGCTCACCCATTTCGCCTCGAGGAATGTGTTTGCCGGTGCAACCCTGCCCGAGGAGGGAGAGGACCTCGCCGCCGCGCTGAAGCGCTGGCTGGCGGATCCACCCGAGGTCAAGCCAGGCAGCTTCATGCCCAACCTGGCTTTGACCGAGGAGGAGATCGATTCGCTTATCGTCTGGCTGGAGAGCAACAAATGACGGCCACCGCTCAACGCCCCGCAACCACCATCTTCCGACGACCCAAGTCGACCAGCGGCTTCTGGGGGTGGGTGACCACAGTCGATCACAAGAAGATCGGCATCATGTACGGATACGCCGCCTTCTTCTTCTTCATCCTCGGCGGCGTCGAGGCGCTGCTGCTTCGCATCCAGCTCGCCCAGGCCAACTCCGAGTTCCTGACCGCCGGCGCCTACAACGCACTATTCACCATGCACGGCACGACGATGATCTTCCTGTTCGTCATGCCCGTCTCGGCGGCGTTCATCAACTACATGCTTCCTCTGATGATCGGGGCGCGCGACGTCGCCTTCCCCCGGCTCAACGCCCTCTCCTGGTGGCTCTTCCTCTTCGGCGGCATCTTCCTCTACAGCACCTTCATCTTCGGCACCTCGCTCGCCCCGGTGGGCCCGGGTGCGACACCGGGCAACCTGGCTGCCGGGGGTGGGCCGGGCTCCTTCAATTTCCTGGCCAACTCGCCCGATGGTGGGTGGTTTGGCTACCAGCCAAACGCCGGGCCTCTCTACTCTCCGGGCACCGCGATGGACTATTGGGCGCTCGGTGTCCAGATCCTCGGCCTGGCCTCGCTGGTGTCTTCGGTCAACTTCATCGTCACCGTGTTCAACATGAGGGCGAAGGGGATGCGTTTCCTGCGCATGCCCGTGTTCGTGTGGATGTCGACGGTGGTGGCCTTCCTGTTGCTGTTCTCACTCCCGATCATCGCGGTGGCCTTGTTCATGGTCACCTTCGATCGGCAGTTCGGGACGCTCTTCTTCGCCCCGGTGGGGGGCGGTGACCCGATTCTGTGGCAGCACCTGTTCTGGCTTTTCGGCCATCCCGAGGTGTACATCCTGGTGCTGCCTGCCATGGGGATCGTTTCCGAGGTGCTTCCCGTCTTCAGTCGTAAGCCGTTGTTTGGCTATTCGGCCGTCGTGTTCGCCGGCGCTGCCATCGCCTTCCTCGGGTTCGGGGTTTGGGCTCACCACATGTTCGCCTCCGGGATCACTCCGGTGGCCCAGGCAGCCTTTGGCCTCGCGACGATGACCATCGCCATACCGACGGGCATCAAGATCTTCAACTGGATGGGGACGATGTGGGGTGGCCGATTACGCCTCACCCCCCCGATGCTGTTCGCCATGGGCTTCGTGGGCATGTTCACCATCGGTGGGCTCTCCGGCGTCACTCACTCGGTCGTGCCCTCCGACTGGCAGCAGACGGACACCTACTACATCGTGGCCCACTTCCACTATGTGTTGTTCGGAGGGGCTGTCTTCGGGCTGTTCGCCGGCATGTACTACTGGTTCCCCAAGCTGACCGGGCGGGTGATGAGCTCGCGGCTGGGCAACCTCCACTTCTGGCTCATGTTCATCGGGTTCAACCTCACCTTCGCCCCCATGCACTGGCTCGGCTTGCAGGGCATGGTCCGGCGCACCTGGAAGTACGCTCCGGAGACGGGTCTGGAACCGTGGAACGTCGCGGTCACGGTGGGAGCGTTCATCATCGCTTTGTCCATAGTCGTCTTCATCTACAACTGGAGACACAGCCGCCGTCATGGTGAGCTCTCCGGTCTCGACCCCTGGGATGCCCGGACGATCGAGTGGACGATCCCTAATCCGACCCCGGAGTACAACTACGCACATCCCCCGACCATCACCCGTCTCGACGAGTTCTGGCACATGAAGTACGACGAGGACGACGAGGGGCGCGCCGTCCGCAAGCCGGATGCCGATGAGCTAATCCAGAGACTGGAGTACGACGGGCTGAATCCGCCCGGTGAGATCCATCTGCCCACGCCCTCGTACTTCCCGATCCTGATGGCTTTGGGTGTCCCGATCGTGTTCTACGGGATCATCTACCACACCACTGCCTGGGGTAAGGCGATGATCCTGGTCGGGGCGCTGATCAGCCTTTCCGCGGTGATCGGTTGGGCCACCGAGCCCGTCGAGGAGCCTCACGCCGAGGCACACCAAGAAACTGCGACGGAGGAGGCCGCAGCCGATGAGTGACCTTGCTCAAGGCGCCGCCGTCACCCACCACGACGAGCACGAGTCGACCGGGATCGAGAGCCGCAAGCTCGGGATGTGGGTCTTCCTCAGCTCAGAGTTCCTGTTCTTCGGAGCGCTGATCTCCAACTACCTTCTCTACTCGCACCGTGGTGGGTTCGAGGGGGTATACCCGGCCGCGATCTACGACATTCCATTCACCTCGGTCAGCTCCTTCGTGCTGTTGATGTCCTCGCTGACCATGGTTCTGGCCCACAACGCGCTGAGCCGAAGCGACCAAAACGGCGCCCGCACCTGGCTGTTCGCCACCGCTGCGCTGGGATCGGTCTTCCTGGGTGGACAGGTGTTCGAGTTCACCGAATTCATCGTCCAGCACGACATGACCCTCTCCACCAACCCGGCAGCCTCGGCCTTCTACTTGCTGACCGGATTCCACGGCACGCACGTCGCCATCGGGGTGATCATGTTGCTGTCACTGTGGGGAATCTCCCGGCGCCAGGGGGGGTTGAGTGACCGGCAAGGGCTCAATCTGGAGTTGGTCGGCCTCTACTGGCACTTCGTCGACATCATCTGGATCGTGATATTCACAGTCGTCTATCTGCTCTCGGTGGCACCTGCGTGAGCACGGCTCATCCCACACCGGGCCAATACTGGAAGATCGCCGCGTTCTTGGCGTTTGTCACCGCGGTCGAAGTGGCCATGTACTACATCGACCGCGAGTTGGGGCTCGGGGTCCTCAACGCCGCCGTGCTCCTGTCGCTGTCGGCGGTGAAGTTCCTGGTGGTGATCGGCTGGTTCATGCACGTTCGGTTCGAGAGGCCGATCATCAGCCGCTTCTTCGCGGCGGGGTTCATCCTGGCCGGTTCCCTCTACCTCGTCGTGCTCTCCGCCCTCGGGGTGGTGGCCATCCGCGGCGGCTGACCCTGGATACGTGAGGTAGTGCCTGCCCCATATGGCCCGAATCTGCCGAGGTTTGGCATCGCGACCCTCCCCTTTTCGACCTCTCCGACCACCCTGGTAGAAACATGTCGATGAGTCAGCCGCTCGAGCCCGGTCGCTTCTTCCTCCCCGGTCCCACCGAGGTTCGCCCCGATGTCCTCGCCGCCCAGGCCGGGCCCATGATCGGTCATCGGGGCAAGGCGATCCAAGAGCTCATGGCCAGCATCGACGAGGGCCTGAAGCCGGTCTTCCAGACCATGCGGCCCGTGATCATCTCCACCTCCTCGGCTACGGGCCTGATGGAGGCGGCGGTACGCAACGGCGTCCTCGATGGAATGGTGCTCAGCCTGGTGAACGGGGCCTTCTCGGACCGCTTTGCCGAGATCGCCCGGATGTGTGGGTGCGACGTCGATGTCTGGGACGTCGAGTGGGGAACCGCTCACTCGCCTGACGAGCTGGCGGAGCGGTTGGCGAACGCCCATTACGACGCAGTCACCCTTTCACAGTCCGAGACGTCCACGGGGGCCCTCCAGGACCTCGAGGCGATCGCGGGTGTGATGAATCAATTTCAGGAAACCCTGCTCCTGGTCGACTCGGTCACCGGGATCGGAGGAGTCGAGACTCTGACCGACGAGTGGGGCATCGATTTCATCCTCACCGGCTCCCAAAAGGCGCTCGCGCTGCCTCCTGGGCTCGCCTTCGGCGTCGCCAACGACGCAATGCTCGACCGCGCCGCCAAAGCACCCGGACGTGGCTGGTACTTCGACCTCGACCGGCTCCACAGCCAGCTCCTCGAACATCAGACGCCGGCAACGCCCGCCATCTCCCTCCTCTTCGCCCTCGACTTCCAGCTGAAGAGAATCGGCGCCGAGACCATGGACGCCCGGTGGAAGCGTCATCTCGAGATGCAGCATCGGACCCTCGACTGGGCTCGAGAGATGAAGGAGAGAGGTGTCGCTGTAGACATCTTCGCTCAGGAGGGCCATCGCTCACCGACCGTCACCTGTTTGTCCACCGAACGGTCACGTGAGGTCGTCTTCGAGGTGTTCAGCCGCGGCTGGGTCATCGGTGGGGGGTACGGCAGGCTCAAGGATTCCACGATCCGTATCGGGCACATGGGTGACCACACGATCGATGAGCTGGAGGGTCTGCTGTCGGTCCTGACCGAAGTCATGGCATGACCTTTCGGGTGCTGGTCACCGACGAGGTCGCTCTGTCGGGTCTGACCCCCCTGACCGGCGATGACGTCTTCAGGGTCAGCTCGGTCGAGGACTCGGCGAGTGACGACTTCGCAGTCGAGCTGATTGCCGCTCACGTATTGATTGTCCGCAGCACCACCAAGGTCGATCGCGACCTCATCGACGGAGCCGTCGATTTGAGAGCCATCGGCCGCGCCGGCGTTGGTCTCGACAACGTGGACGTCGGCGCCGCCACCGAGCGCGGGGTGGCGGTGTTCAATGCGCCCGGGGGCAACACCATCGCCGCTGCCGAGTTGACGGTCGGGTTGATGCTGTCGGCTGCGCGAAGCATCCCGGCCGCCGATAGGTCGCTGCGCGAGAAGCGCTGGGAGCGGACATCGTTCCGGGGGGTTGAGCTCAAAGGGAGGACACTGGGGCTCATCGGTGCGGGGCGCATCGGTGGGGAGGTAGCCGTCCGTTGTCAGGCCTTCGGCATGGATGTCGTCGTCTACGACCCCTATCTGACCGAGGAGCGGGCGGCTGAGCTAGGGGTCGTGCTCATGGACATGGATGAGGTGCTCGCTCGGGCCGATTTCGTGTCCATCCACGTCCCCCTCAACGATGAGACGCGCGGCATATGCGGCGCCGAGGCCTTGAGCCGCATGAAGTCGGGGGCATATGTGGTCAATGCGTCGAGAGGCGGAGTGGTGGACGAGGCGGCACTGGCGAAAGCTCTCCACGACGGGGAGATCGCCGGGGCCGCGCTGGATGTGTACGAAACCGAGCCGTTACCCGATGGCAGCCCTCTGCGAGACGCCCCCAATCTGGTGCTGACCCCCCACTTGGGCGCCTCGACCGTTGAGGCTCAGGAGGGGGTCGCCACGGAGGTGGCTGAGAAGATCAGGGCCTTCTTGACCTCCGGTGATCGCTCGGCGGCGGTCAACGCTGCCGACCTCGGTTAGGGACACACCGGGATGCCCATCCGGCCACAGTAACCGGGGACCGCGGCTCTATCCGGTCACTTCGATGGTGGTGACCATCCCCTGCTGGAAGTGGCTCTCGAACTCCCCGGTGACTTCTTCTTCCACGATGTTGCAGAAGAGGGTGTAAGTACCGGGAGCGAGATCGAGCGGCCGTGACATCGATCGAGGATGACCCATCGGGCGGCGGCTCTTCGTGACGCCGATACTACGGACTATCTAAGTGCTGTGACGCTCGTAGGGGTTTCACGCCGGGGGCGCTGACCCCACAGTGAGTGTGCCTTCCATGCCGGCGTCGCGATGCCCGGTGATTCCGCAATAGACCGTGTACGTGCCGGGCGCCAGTTTGATCGTCCCGGCGTCGACGTCACCGTCACCCTCAACCCGCAGCTCGAGCTCGTCCTCGTGGCCCTCGATCAGGAGTGTGTGTGTCGAGTCTCCGTCGTCGGTGTAGGTGAACTCGATATCGCCTTCCTCCACAGTCCACGAAGTGGCGTCGAACGTCAGGTCTAAAGAGGCGATTATCGCGACGGCATCACCTGGGCCCTCGCCGCCCTCGGCGTTGCCACCGGCATAAGACAGCACCGCGATGATTATCACCAGGACAACACCGATGCCGACCAGTGCAACGATCAAGTCACCAGGCGAGATCCGCATCTCCGGCTTGGTCCCGGCCAGGGCGGAGAAGCCGAGGATCCCCGCTGCTGCGATCACGGCAACGATGGCGCCCCCGTTCTCGGCCAGTTCGTTGGTCCGGATCAGCGCGTAGGCGAAGGGAAGAACCAGAGTCAACAGGATCAACAGGCCGGCCACGGGGATGCTCATCGCATTGCCGAGGCGTCGCTTGACGGTTGCCATCTCCTCTCGATCCGACTCGTCCACGGCCACGGGCACGCCGAGCAACTGGGGGATCAACGCCGTGCCCGAACCGAGGAACGCCCCTCCGACCACCATGACAAACAACGTCGCCAGGACGGGAAGCTGGGTCAACGGCGGATCCGACCCCTCGACGGCCGTCCCGACACTGCTCAAAAGAGCACCGGCGACGACACCGAGGATCAACCCGATACCGGCGCCCAGCCAGACCGTGGCCGCCTTGGACCCAGACAACTGCATCGCGGGGTTGGTCCAACCTGTCGCCGCACGCGACACCCCTGCCACCACGGCTCCAAAGACAACGCTGACGAGCGCGATTCCGATCAGCACCGTTGAGGGGCGGACCACCACGACCGGCGTGCCTTCGGCGCTCACCGCTGCGTTCGGGGCCCAGAACGCGCTGACCGCGAGAAAGCCGATCACACCGAGGGCGGCGCCGGTCCACGCCCCGACCCTGACCGCGGTCTTGAGCCTGGTGGAGAGTGGAACCGGGTCCAGCTCCGCTTCGGGCTCGGGCGGGTAGACGTCCTCGGGTGGGGCCGGAGTCGCGGGTGGGACCGGCTCGACCACGGTCACCGAGGCCGGGATGGGCTCAGGCGCGGGCGCAGAAGCGGGCTCCTCGCCGACATCGAGCTCCGCTGGCGGGGCCGGTGCCGATACCGCCGGAGCACCACCTGACCAGGCCGAGAGAACATCGTCGACAGTGGTGCCGTTCACGGTCGCCCGGGCCGCTGCCGAGCGTCGCACCAGGTCGGTTGGGGCACCGAGAGCGTCGCTCGCTGCCTGGAGGAGATCACTCACGGGTGGGCACTCTAGCCCGTCGTCAGCTGGCCTTTCTCTCGTCGCGCCAGGCCAGCCAGTCGGCCACCGGGGACAGGTCATAGCCGGACTCGCCACCGAACCCCAGAGTGATCAGGGTTACTCCGGCGTCGACGAGTTGATCACCCAACTCGATCCTTCTCGGGTTGGCCCCACACGAGCGCTCGATCGCGGACGGGTCGCGTCCGATGTCGGCGCAATGGCGGTCGAGGACCTGGTTCTTGTGACGGATCAGGTCGGGCTGGCCAAACCCGTGCCAGATGTCCGCGTGCTCGGCGGTGTAGCGAAGCGTCTTCCTTTCCCCACCGCCACCGATCAGGATGGGGATGTCACGTGTGGGCGCCGGGTTGAGCTTGGAGAATCTGTCCTTGATGCGGGGAAGAGCCTGTCTCAAGTCCGCCAGCCGGTGTCCGGCTGAGCCGAACTCGTAGCCATACTCGTCGTAGTCCTTCCGGAACCAGCCCGCCCCAATCCCGAGGATCAGACGCCCATTCGAGGCGTGATCGACTGTCCGCGCCATGTCGGCCAACAATTCGGGGTTGCGATAGCTGTTGCACGTGACCAAGGCCCCGATCTCGACGCGCTCGGTCAGCTCCGCCCAGGAGCCGAGCATGGTCCAGCACTCGAAGTGCTTGCCATGTGGTGCACCGGAGAGGGGAAAGAAGTGATCCCAGTTGAAGACGATGTCGACCCCCAGCTCCTCGGATCGGACGACAGCGTCACGGATCTCGGAGTACTCGGCGTGCTGGGGATGAAGTTGAACGGCCACGCGTATCCGTTGGGTCATGAAAGGCTCCTCACGCGGCACACCACTAGGCCTCGATCCCGTAGAGAGTGTCAACGATCAACTCGTCCACCACGGCTTGCAGCGCCTCGGCCTCGGATGCGCCACCTGAGATCGCGGCCCGATATGCCTCCATCTGACGATCGGCGCTCGTGCCCTCGCTGATGATCGTCCTTGCGTGGGCCACCTCGTCCCGAACGTCGAACTCCTCTGCGTCCTGGGCGACCAGCTCGATGATCTCCTCCATGAGTGCGGGGAACGGTTCGAGCTTCCCCTTGCCAAAGTCCACCAGCGAGCCTGCGATCCCATATCGCTGTGCCCGCCAGATGTTCTCCTCGATGACTCCCGGCGAGTAGGTGCGCCACTTCTGGTTGTTGCGACGGAGTCGGTACAGGAATCCGAGCAGGCATTGATAGATGGCTGCGATGGTCATCGCATCGTCGAGACGAGTGCACACGTCGCTGACTCGCATCTCGAGAGTCGGATATCTATTGGAGGGCCGGATGTCCCACCAGAGCTTGGTGGCGTCCTCGATGAGGCCCGCGGAGACCAGGATGTCCACATACCTCTCGTACTCGCCCCACGAGACGAACTCCTCGGGCAGACCGGTGCGGGGCAGGTTCTGGAATATGACCAGTCGGTAGGCATGGAGCCCGGTCAGCACCCCGTCCCAGAAAGGTGACGATGTGGAGAGCGCCAGCAAATGGGGGAGGAAGTACTTGACCTGGTTCATCAGGTCGATGCGGAGATGGGGGCTACCGATCCCGACGTGGACGTGCATCCCGCAGATGACGAGCTGACGGGCCACCTGCTGATAATCGGCCTGGAGACGCATGTAACGAGGCTCTTCTGTCGTCTCCTGTTGCGCCCAATTGGCGAACGGGTGGGTCGAGGAGGCGATGATCGCAGCCCCGTACTCGTTGACCACCTTTGACAGGTCGCGGCGTAGGTTGGCAAGGTCGTCTCTCGCCTCCGCCACCTTGGCGCACACCTTGGTACCGACCTCGATCTGGGCTTTGAGGAACTCGTGGGTCACCTGGGGACCGAGAACCTCGCCGAGGGCATCCCACATGTCCTTCGGCGGGCTCTTGATGAGATCTCTCGTCTCGCGATCGACGACCAGGTACTCCTCCTCGATGCCGATGGTGAACTCAGGCCGCTCGATCACATCGGGGAGATTAGGGAACGACGTTCATCGGAACGGACCTCGCGCACGTGACATCCGGCGAGGTGATCGTTGACGAGACCCGTCGCCTGCATGAAGGCGTAGACGGTGGTTGGCCCGACGAACGACCAGCCTCGCTTCTTGAGGTCCTTGGAGAGTGCTGTGGACGTATCCGTGGTTGCCGGGATCTCGGTGGGCGCCGGCTGCTCATTCTCGGCCCATGACCAGAAGTACCTGCCCAGTGAGCCGCACTCGGTAGCGAGGTCGACCGCCCGTTGGGCATTGTTGATTGTCGAGCGGATCTTGCCCTCGTGCCGAACGATGCCGACGTCTTCGAGGAGGCGGGCCACGTCCAAGTCGTCGAATCGGGCTACCTGGTCGGGGTCGAAGCCGGCGAATGCCGTCCTGAAGGCTTCCCGTTTGCGAAGGATGATGAGCCAGGAGAGACCCGCTTGGAACCCTTCCAGACAGATCTTCTCAAAGAGACGCCGGTCGTTGGTGACGGGGCGCCCCCACTCCTCGTCATGGTAGGAGCGATAGATCTCCGGCTCCGAGCCCCACCAGCAGCGGGGAAGCCCGTCAACCCCGAAGGTGACCTCCATCACGACAGCGCCGGCATCACTTCCCTGGCGAACAGCTCCAGGCTGGACCGGTCATAGGCGACATCGGCGAAGTTGACTATTGCATAGCCCAGACCGGCGGCTCGCCAGCTCTCGAGCGTTTCGATGACCTGCTCTGGTGTGCCCGATGCCCGGTCATACTGGGAGCTGAATCGATCGGCCGCCTCGGGGTCGGGGGTGTACTTCCTGATGTGGTTCCGCAGCCAGGAGAGCTTGTCTTCGACGTCGGACTCGGTCTCGGCGCAGAGAATGTTGAAGTTGGCGGAGCGCACTATGCCGTCGAAGTCGGTGCCCACATCCGCGCAGTGGCCCCTCAACACCTCGGACTTGTGGATGAAGGTCTTCAGCTCGACACCGAAGTTGGTGTGCGAGGCGTGTCGTGCGGCGATCTCGAGGGTCACCTTCTCTCCTCCTCCGGCCACCCATATCGGTATGTGCGGCTTCTGAACTGGCTTGGGCTGACAGATCGCCCCTTTGAGCTCGTAGTGCCTGCCGTCATATGTGACCTCGTCCTCGGTCCACATCGCCTTCATGATCTCGATCCCCTCGCGAAGCATCCCCAGGCGACCGGCGGGCGGAAGAAACGCGTACCCGTACCCGTCGTGCTCGTGCTCATACCAGCCGGCACCTATCCCCATCTCCAGGCGACCCCCCGAGATGACGTCGATCGAGGCTGCGACCTTGGCCAGGTAGGAAGGCGGTCGGTAGGTGTTGCAGGTGCACATCTGACCCAACCGCACTGTGTCCGTTGTCGCGGCGAGCGCCGACATGAGGGTCCACGCCTCGTACGTGACCTCTTGAGTCGGTCTCGGGATCGTGTGAAAGTGGTCGTAGACCCACAACGATTCGTACCCGAGCCTCTCGATGTCGGTTGCCACGCCGAGCATGGTCGGCCAGTGCTGCTGGATGTCGATGCCGGCCAGGCTCAGCCGCCACCCTTGGGGAACGAAGGCTCCGAATCTCATTCGAGCGAGGCTAGACGGGGCCGGTTTACCCTCGGTTAGCGGAATCCCTCCTACCTTTACAAATGTGAAGACACGTCTGCGTGATGCCGCCTCTGGGGCGCTCGCCGCCGGGCTCGGACTAGGCATCTCCGAGCTTCTGGCGGGGGTATTCAGCCAGCTGCCTTCCCTCGTCGACGGGCTGGGCAACTTCGTCATCGACAACGTCCCCCGGCCGATCAAGGAGTGGGCCATCGAGACGTTCGGCACCGCGGACAAGCTCGTCCTTCTCATCGGCATCACCGTGGTCACATTGGCGGTGGGTGCGATGGTCGGAATCGTGGCGCGCAGCCGGTTCGGTGTGGCCATCGTCGTGTTCGGGGCGTTTGGGATGATCGCCGCTCTCGCCGCCTCCCGCGATCCCCAGGTGTCCACCGGCATGGCGGCCATCCCGGCGGGGGCGGCCGCCCTGGCCGGTTTGGCGACGTTGCGAATGCTGCTCGACGTCGGTGAGCCGAGGTCCGAGACCGACGCCGACACCTCGAGGCGGTCGTTCATGATCGGGGCTGGCGCGGTGGTGGGGCTTGCCGCGCTATCCGCCGGCTTCGGCCGGGTCCTCATCGACAGAGCCAAGAGAGCGGCCGCGGGGAGAGCCGAGGTATTGCTGCCCAGCCCTGCGGTCGCCCTCCCTGCGGTACCCGATTCGGCGGAGCTAGGGGTCGAGGGCCTCACTCCGATCATCGTCCCCAACGACGACTTCTATCGGATCGACACTGCGTTCTCGATCCCCCGGATCAACCTCCTGGAGTGGACGTTGAGCGTCACCGGGATGGTGGACCGCCCCTACACCATCGACTACCCGGATCTGTTGGACATGCGAATGGTTGAGCGAGATGTGACCTTGTCATGCGTGTCCAACCCGGTGGGCGGCGGTCTCGTGGGCAACGCTCGCTGGCAAGGTGTCCCATTGATCGAGATCCTCGACCGTGCCGGGGTGGCACCGGAGGCGGAACAGCTGGTCGGGCGGTCCGTCGATGACTTCACGGTCGGCTTTCCCATGGAGGCGGTATACGACGGCCGCGAGTCCCTCGTGGCTGTCGGGATGAATGGTGAGCCACTGCCCTTCGAGCACGGGTTCCCCGCTCGTCTCGTGGTGGCGGGTCTCTACGGGTACGTCTCGGCCACCAAGTGGCTCTCTGAGATCGAGCTCACCTCATGGGCCGGCTTCGATGCGTACTGGGTCCCGAGAGGCTGGTCGAAAGAGGCCCCGATCAAGACGCAGTCCCGCATCGACACCCCGGCCAAAGGGGCCCGGATCACAGCGGGGCGGACGGTGGTGGCCGGTGTCGCTTGGGCACCCACTCGTGGCATCTCGCGAGTCGAGGTGCAGCTGGGTGTGGAAGCCCAGTGGGTGGAGGCCGAGCTGTCACAGCCCCTATCGGAGAACTCCTGGGTGCAATGGAGAGCCGACTGGGATGCAAGCTCGGGCCGTCACGTCCTCCGTTGCCGTGCCACCGATGGCATGGGGGACCTGCAAACCGACGAGATTCGACCACCTGCCCCAAACGGGGCCACCGGCTGGCATACCACTCCCGTAGTCGTGAGCGAGGCCTAGCTGCGCGAGGTCCCCCGCTCCTGACCGGTCCCTCCAATCTGTTGTGCAACGGTGCCTGCTCAGCACGCATCCGGGCCCATTGGATCGAGCCATCGAATCTGTTGTGCAAAGGTGCCTGCCCAGCACGCATGCGGGCCCATTGGATCGAGCCTACAGAAGGCGGGTTTGCCGCAAGTGGTGGTGACCGGGAACCGTATCCGGTCTCCGGCATCCCGAACGCGTAGCGGCGCATCGAGCCCCTTGTCCGACCCTGGTCAGTCGGCCGCGTCGACCGCGGCCATGGCCCAGGCAAGACCGGTCTCGGGGTCTTCAATGGCGATGCGCAGTGCCCAGCCGGTGCCCGGGGACCCGTCATCGAACCAGAGGAAGCGCAAGCGGAGCGCGGCGTGGCCCACGTCGGTCGGGTCGGGGGGCCAGTCGAGGTCGCAAATCGTGGCGATTGCCCACCACGCGCCATATCGGCCGGCCGCCGCGCCACGACGACGGCCATGAGCACCCCCGGATGCACCGGCCCAAGCCATCCAGCGGAGGGCCTCTCCGGCGGTCATTTGGCCGACTCTCGCCCTGCTCAGCCCGAGCGCACGAATGGCGGCGATTGCGTCGCCCTCGACGGCCGAGGTCTCGCACCGGCCATTCGACTCGGTTACCCAGGGCTGGACCAGGTCCGCCAACGCACCTTCGGATTGCAGGTCGTCGATCAAGGCGACGCGCTCGACCAATTCGACCGCTCCGACCTGGACCGGGTCGGGCGAGGGGGTCTCCACCTTGTCAGCCCCGTAGGTAGCCAACGGGTATACGGGCTCCCAGTCCAACAAGAAGTCGGGGAGATCAGGAATCGGCCCGCATCCGGTCTCGCCCCGGACCACTCTCTCGGCCGCCACCACGGCCCGCCACGGCCCGTCGTCGAGATGATCGGCCAGCTCCTTCCAGGTCTTGGTTGAAGCTGCCACCTCGGGAAGAGGTCCGAGGGAGAAGCGCGCCGCTCCCTCGCTCACCGCAGGCCCTGCCCATTCTCCAGGCGCCTCCAGGGCGAGTCGGTAACGGATGTGCTCTTCCACGCCCCACAGCTGCTTGCCCCGACTCACGGCCTCGCGACATCGATGCTTCAACTCGACCAGGCCGTCCCAATCCTTGCCCTCACATAGACCGTCGACCACGCGAAGCAGCGAATCGGTGTCGGAGACCTCGATGGCGTCGATTGCCCGCTGACTGATCACGGATCGGGCCCCACGGCCACAGGGAGGTCATGCCGTGACCACTCGGAGAAGGACCCGATGTACACATCGGGCATCGCATGTCCCGCGATGACCATGGCGAGGGCGTCGTGGCAGGCGGTGACGCCGCTCCCGCATGACACGATCGCATCAGGAGGCATCGCCGAGTAAACGCCGGCCAGATCCGCCGCATCGAGGAAGCGCCCATCCGACCTGAGATTGCGACTCGTCGAGATGTTGATCGCGCCGGGAATGTGCCCGGCCTTGGGGTCGACCGGCTCGACCTCGCCGCGATACCTCTCACCTGCCCGGGCATCGATCAAGACTCTCCCGCTCAGCTCCCCTCGTGTCGCCACTCCCCGGAAGCGATCCGGCACCGGGTAGCTCGCAGGCGCCGGGGTGAACGGCCCGGTCTCGATGTCACCGAGCCATGTCTGATACCCGCCGTCGAGAAGCCTGACCCGATGATGGCCGATCGACCACAGCATCCACCACATCCGGGCGGCATAACGCCCGGCCACGTCGTCATAGACGACGACGTCGCTGTCGGGTGTGATGCCGAGACGGCCCAGGGTGGAGGCGAAGGTGCTCACGTCGGGCAATGGGTGGCGGCCATCGATGTCCGGTGGGGCTGCCAGATCGTGGTCGAGGTCGACGAACACGGCGCCGAGGATGTGCCCGGACTCGTAGATGTCCCGGCTTCGTGAGGGGTCGATCAAATCCCAACGGATGTCACAGAGCCTGACCTCCTCCAGACGCCCGGCCAGCTCCTCATGGCTGATCAATGTGCTCATGGTCGGGATTCCAGCAGGCCACCGCCACGCCATGTCCTCGCTCGGCGGGCGATCGTCAGGGGAGGCTATTCCTCTTCCTCACGGTCGGGCGTGGTGGGTGACCACGACGTCGAATCCCTCAGCTCCGAGCCGAGCTCACTGATCGTGGCACCGAGAGCCGTGGCGAACGAGCTGGCAGCCTCTTTGAGTCGGTGCCGTATCTCGGGGTCCTGCAGAGCGCTGCGCACCGACTCGGCGAGCTGATCCCAGGCTCCGGCAAGTGTCCCGAGCGCGTCCTTGATCTCGCTCTCGCTGGGGCCGTTCTCGTCCGCGACCTTGCGATACGTCGCCTTGACCTGATCTCCCAAGCCGCCAAGTCGTCCGTGGAAGGTCTCCCACGGATCGGGCGGCTCCTCCGTCGTATGCTCGTTCTCGTGCGTCTCCACCTTCTCGATGGTACCTACGAGCTGTTTCGTGCCCACTTCGGTCGGAAGGAGTCCGTGTTGGCCCCTGACGGCCACGATATTCGGGCAACACTCGGCATTCTCGAGTCGACTCTCGCCCTGCTCAGAGAGCCCGGTGTCACCCACCTGGCGGCGAGCTTCGACACCGTCATCGAGTCATTCCGCAATGACATGTTCCCCGCGTACAAGTCCTCCGCCGGCATGGATGAGGAGCTGTTGCGTCAGTTCCCGTTGGCGGAGGCGGCCTTGGAAGCCATTGGTGTGGTCGTGTGGCGCAACATCGAGTTCGAGGCGGACGACGCCCTGGCCGCAGCTGCCATCCGCTGGGTCGAGGACGTCGACCAGGTGGTCATTTGCAGCCCGGACAAGGACATGTCACAGGTCGTCGTGGGGGATCGGATCGTGACTTACAACCGACGAGAGCAGAGGTTTGTGGACGAGGCGGGAGTGGTGGACAAGTTCGGTGTCCATCCCGAGTCCATACCCGACTACCTGGCGCTGGTGGGGGACACCGCCGACGGGGTCCCGGGCCTTTCCGGTTGGGGCGCCAAGTCGAGCTCGACGGTCCTTGCTCGCTTCCCCCGGCTGGAGATGATCCCCGACGACCCCGGGGCATGGGGAGTCGATTTGAGGGGGGCCGAGAAACTGGCGGCCACACTCGCGGAGAACCGTGAGCTGGCGTATATGTACCGCGAGCTGACCACGCTCCGGCTCGACGTGCCCATCGCAGACGAGTTGGCCGATCTGGAGTGGCGGGGTGTGCCCGAGCCGGCGTTCCGGGTGTTTTGCGCCCAGATGGGATTCGATCCTGACGCAATCAACGTCCACCGTTGGGCTTGAGCCCCTCCCGCACAACGGTCAATCGTCCTCGTCGTCGGTCCAGATCAGGTCGAATCGCTCGTTGCAATCGGAGCAGGCGTAGGCCAACGGATATCCCTCCTCCAAGGGCTCCTCGGTGGGCAGAAAGCTGAGCAGGTGCGCAGTGCCACCGCACTCGACACACGTGATGGAATCGGGGGGCTCGCTCACAGCTCGCTCGGTGGTCTCGCCCGACGCAGGATCAACGTGCCAATCACACCAGCGATCAACGAACCGGTGAAGATGCCGACCTTGGCCAACCCGATGAGATGTGGATCGGTGAAGGCGAGGCCGGTCACGAACAGCGAGACCGTGAAGCCCACTCCGGCGACCCCGGCGAGACCCAGCATATGTGTCCAACTCGTGCCGCGCGGGAGTTTGCCCAGGTTCAGGCGCACCGCCGCATATGACGCGGCGGAGATGCCGATGATCTTGCCCAGCACCAGCCCCACCCCCACTCCGAGGGCCACGTTGGATGTGGCCGCCTCACCGAGGCCGACGTCGCGAAAGTCCACGCCGGCGTTGGCCAGCGCGAAGATCGGCACGATCACAAATGAGCTCCAGGGCACGAGTTTGCGCTCCAATCGGTTCAGGGGCGCCACCGATTCGCTGGCGATCTCGGACAGGAGCATGGTCTCGTGGTCGGCGTGCTCCTGGGCACGGTTGTCCTCGGGCTCCTCGGTCGGGTACTCATCGAGGATCGCCCTCGCCCGTTGGTCGAACTCGTCGCGTTTGTAGTAAGGGCGGGCCGGTGTGAGAAATCCGAGGGCCACCCCGGCGATTGTTGCGTGCACGCCCGATTGGAGCAGGAAGAACCAGATGACGAATGCCATGGGCACATAGAACCAAAGAGCCCGCACGTGCACCTTGTTCGCCAGCCAGACGACGGCCAGCCCGGCCATGGCCGCCGCCAGAAACGCGGCGTCGAGATCAGAGGTGTAGAAGATGGCGATGACGGCGATGGCGCCTATGTCGTCGCTGACCGCCACCGCCAGCAAGAACAGCTTTGCTCCCGAGGGAACTCGTGATCCGAGGAGCGCCACGATCCCAACGGCGAACGCTATGTCGGTCGCCATCGGTATTCCCCACCCCTGGACCGCCTCCCCCCCCTCACCCGCGGTGAAAGCGATGTAGATCAGAGCCGGAATCACCATTCCGCCCAGGGCGGCCATGACAGGTAGGGCCGCGGCCTTGGAGTCTTGGAGGTCACCCAGCACCAGCTCACGCTTGATCTCGAGGCCGACGACGAAGAAGAAGACGGCCATCAAACCGTCGTTGACCAGGTGGAGGACGGACTCATCGAAATGGAACGGGCCAAAATCGATCGTCATATGCTCGTCGAGTATCGAGAAGTAGCTGTCTGACCCGGCGCTGTTGGCCCAGATGAGTGCCGCCACCGCTGCGATGAGCAAGACGATGCCCGACGAGGCCTCGACCTGGCTGAACCTGACGAAAGGACGGATGAAGGTCTTGGGGACGAATCGCTCCGAGGTCGCCCATGTGCGATGTCGGGAATCCATGTCAGCGAATGCCCCTGCCGGCCGATTTGAGCATCTTGCACGCCTCGACGACTCGCGCGGCCATACCGACCTCGCCCTTCTTCATGTATGAGCGCGGGTCGTACGCCTTCTTGTCACCCATCTCGCCATCGACCTTGAGGACGCCGCTGTAATTGGCGTACATGTGGTCCACGATCGGCCGGGTGTATGCGTACTGACAATCGGTGTCGACGTTCATCTTGATCACCCCATACCCGAGCGTCTCATGGATCTCTTCGAGACTCGACCCGCTGCCCCCATGGAACACGAGGTGATGCCGTGCCTCATCACCAAACCTCTCGGCGACGGCGGCCTGACCGTCATGGAGGATCTTGGGATTGAGCTTGACGGCCCCGGGCTTGTACACGCCGTGGACGTTGCCGAAGACCGCTGCCAGCAGGTATCGGCCCTCATCGAAGGTGCCGAGGACCTCGGAGACCCTCACCATGTCCTCCGGTGACGTGTAGAGCTTGGATCGGTCGACGTCGGTGTGGTCGGTGGTGTCCTCGACGCCTCCGACGATGCCAATCTCGAGCTCGAGGATGATGTCGAGGGCGGCGCACTGGTCGAGGAGCTCTTTCGCCAGGGCCAGGTTGTCCTCCATCGGCAGGATCGACGCGTCCAGCATGTGACTCTGGAAGAGCGGTCCGTCTCCCGCCGCGACCGACTCACTGCTCTTTTCCAACAGTGGGCGGATGAAGCCGTCGACGCGATCCGGCGGGCAGTGGTCGGTGTGGAGGGCGACGTTGGCGGGGTATTGCGGTGCCACGACGCCGGCGAACTGGGCAAGGGCACGAGCTCCCACGGCCATGTCCTTGTTCGACTGCCCGGAGGCGAACTCACCGGCCCCATATGAGAATTGAATGATCCCGTCGGACCCGGCCTCGGAGAACCCTTCCAGCGCGGCGAGGATTGTCGAAGACGATGTGGCGTTGATGGCGGGGAATGCGAATTGGCCTGCTCTGGCGGCGTCGAGCATCTCCCGGTACTTCTCAGGTGTGGCGATTGGCACCCGCGTCCCTCCAACTTGTCGAGTCTCGGTGAAGGTAGTCGCTCTCGTTTGCCGACTCGCCGTCGGCAACAACACCGGATAGCTTCGCCCCGTGATGGTTCAACCCGTCCGGGCTTCGGCGCCGCGGAAGGCGAGGAGCCCTATCGTCCGCGGTCTCCTCTTCACACTGGGTCTCATCTGTCTCGCCCTGCTCCCTCTGAGCTATCTGCCCGGGATCCCGACTTTCGACCTCGTCTTGTTGGCAGCGTTCTTCTTCTCGATGTCGTCGGACAGGATGTACGGCTGGATGCTCGATCACCGATATTTCGGCAGGATCATCCGCGGCTATCGCGACCATGGGTTGACCATGAGGATGAAATGGGTTGCTGCCATTGCCATCACCGGTTCCCTGCTGTTGTCAGGGGTGTTTCTGACCGACCTGGTGTGGGTCCGCCTGATCCTGGTTGCGGTCGGTATCTACGCCCTCTGGTTCGTCTTCACCCGCCCCACCTGGAACCCACTCACCCGGTAGCGTCCGCACGTGCGGTCGTTCACGCGGGTCAGCCTCAGCTGGGTCACTGCCGCAGCCATGACCGTGGCCACCTTCCCGATCATCGCCTTCAGCGTCCTCGCCTCGGACCTGATCGACGAATTCGATCTCAGCCGTGCCCAGGTCGGTTTCCTGATCACGGCCACGGGGCTGGTCGGAGCGCTCGCCTCGCCGATCTTTGGACGGGTCACCGACCGGGTTGGAGCTGTCAACGCCACGAGGAGCGTCCTCGGGATCGGCATCCTCACCCTCGCCGGCCTTGCCCTCTCCCCGTCTTATGGGGTCCTGATTGGGGCCGCCCTCGCCAGTGGGTTACCCAACGGCTGGAGCAACCCGGCGACCAACGCGCTGATCGTCGACAACCTGCAACAGGGGATGCGGGGGGTGGTGACCGGGATCAAACAGTCGGGAGTCCAGATCGGGACCTTCCTGGGAGGCCTGCTGCTTCCGGTCCTGACCGGCTTGTGGGGTTGGAGGGCTGCCCTGGCAGCGTTCATCGTGATCCCGATGGCTGGTCTGGTCGGCATGACGAATCGCCCTGACTCAGGAGCCCGACGAAGCGTGGTCACCGAGGGAAAGGCCCCGATACCCGTCCCGGTCCGCTGGGTGGCCGTCTATGGCACCTTCGCAGGGCTCTCCACCTCGGCAATGTTCGGCTTCATTCCGCTCTTTGCCGAAGAGGACCAGCTTTGGTCTGGAACAGCTGCGGGTGCGCTGGTCGCCGTCATCGGTCTGGTCGGCATCGGGGCCCGGATCACGTGGCCCTCGATGGCGGAGCGAAGGGTGGGCCATGGACGGACGCTGCGCATCCTCGCCGTCATGACGATGACCTCTGCCGGGCTCTTGGGTCTGGCCGCCACGGACGTCTTCTCGAGCTGGGTCCTCGTCCCTGCGGCCCTACTCCTGGGTGGCGGGGCCATCGCCTGGAATGCGGTGGGGATGCTGGCCGTCATGGACTTCTCACCCGAGGGGATGGTGGGACGGTCGACGGGCATCGTCCTCTTCGGCTTTCTCATGGGCATTGCCTTGGGTGCGCCACTGATGGGATGGTCGGTCGACATCATCGGGACCTATGCACCTGGCTTTTTCGTGATCGCCGCCCTGCAATCGTTGGGTGCGTTCGTCGCCGGGAAGATCCCCGCCGCCGGTACCCTCGCCGCCTCGTGAGACTCCTGATAGCACGGTGCGTTGTGGATTACTCGGGCCGGCTGAACGCTCACCTCCCGGAGGCCGTCCGGCTGATCATGGTCAAGGCCGACGGGACCCTGGCCATCCACTCTGACGGCAACGCCTCGAAGCCGTTGAATTGGATGATCGCCCCCAACGTGCTGGAGGCACATGGGGATCGCTGGGTGGTCAGCAACGCCAAGGGAGAGAAGCTGACCATAAGGATCAACGAGATCCTGGAGGATGTGACGCACGACCTCGGCGAGGACCCCGGTCTGCTCAAGGATGGCGTGGAGGCACACCTGCAGGAGCTGTTGGCGGCCGCCCCTGAGATTCTCGAAGAAGGTCTCACCCTGCTGAAGCGGGAGTATCCGACCGACATCGGCCCGGTCGACTTGCTCTGTTCGGACGCCGACATGTCCACCGTCGCCATCGAGGTGAAGCGACGCGGTGACATCGATGGTGTCGAGCAGCTGGCCCGCTACGTCGAGCGTCTCAACCACGATTCGCGTCTGGCCCCGGTCCGTGGAATCTTCGCTGCCCAGTCGATCACACCCCAGGCAAGAGTGATGGCCGAGTCGAGGGGGATCGAGGTGATCGAGGTCGACTACGACGGGCTGCGTGACGTTGAGGATGCCGAGTTGAGATTGTTCGACTTTCGCTGATGTTCGACATCGTCTTCCACAGGCCGGAGATCCCGCCCAACACAGGGAATGCCATGCGTCTGGCCGCCGTGACCGGATGCCGGCTCCATCTCATCGAGCCACTCGGCTTCGATCTCGACGATGCCAAGCTACGGCGGGCGGGGATGGACTACCGGGACAAGGCGGTTGTGAGGGTTCACGAGAGTCTCGACGCCTGGGTGGCGACGAATGTGGGCGGGCAGCGAGTGTTCGCCCTTACCGTGGACGGAGACGGCCTCTACACCGATGTCGACTACGAGGAGGGTGATGTGTTCCTCTTCGGGCCCGAGTCGGTTGGACTGGCCCGTGACGTGCAGTCTCAGCCCTGGGTGTCACGACGTCTGCGGCTCCCCATGGTTCCCGGTGTGCGCTCGATGAACCTGTCCAACAGTGCCGCCATCGTCATATACGAGGCATGGCGGCAACGAGGGTTCCCGGGAGCGGTGTAACGGTTGGCTCACGCCCTTGCGGACAGGAGACGAAATGCGATGGCCTCCGACAGGGCGGCGCGCTCCAACTCGCCGATGTCCTGGCTCTCGTTTGGCGCGTGATACGCGCTGGTCGGGTCACTGGCGCCGACCACCAGGATCGGTGCGTCAGGGAACATGTCGGCGAATGTGGCGATGAAGGGGATCGACCCACCAGCACCCATCTCGACGGCCTCGGTCCCATAACCCTCTCGGAAGGCCTCCCTCCACACGTCGACGGCGAAGTTGTCGGTGCCGAGGATGGTGGCGTCACCAGCCTCTTCGTAATAGAACGAGAGCTCCGCCCCCCACGGGACATTCGCCATCAGGTGGGCCTTCAACGCGTCGAGGGCGGCTCGAGTGTCCTGGCCCGGCGGGATGCGCATGCTCACCTTGGCTCGAGCCACCGGCACCAGCTGGTTGATCGCCTCGGCGACGGGCGGCGCGTCGATGGCCAGGATCGACACTGCAGGACGGGACCAGAGACGGGAAGGCAGAGAGCCAGACCCGATGAGCTCCAGGCCTGCGACGGCGCCGGTGTGCTCCCGAACCATCGCCTCGGGAACCTCCAAAGCCTGCTCGAGCTCCTCCGATTGCAGTCCCTCGATCGCCACGTTCCCGTCGTCGTCGTGGAGCGTTGCCAGCAGGCGAGAGAGGGTCATCAGCGCGTCGGGCACCACACCGCCGTACTGGCCCGAATGAACTGCGGATGCCAGGGTTCGAAGCTCCAGTTTCACGGCCACGACTCCCCGCAGGGACGAGACGAAGCCGGGTGTCCCGAGATCCCAGTTGCCTCCGTCACCGATCACGATCACGTCGGGGTCCAGTCGGTCCGAGAGCTTGTCGAGGATCTCCTCGAGGCCAACCGAGCCGGCCTCCTCCTCGCCTTCGAGAAAGAGTTGAACACCCACCGGAAGCCGGTCTCCATGGGCGGCGATGGCACCCAGATGCATCACGATGCCCCCCTTGTCGTCGGCCGACCCGCGGCCATAGATCCGGCCATTCCGCTCAACCGGCTCGAATGGCCCCGTCTCCCACTCGTCTTCCGGCCCTGGAGGCTGCACGTCGTAGTGCGCATAGAGGAGAACGGTTGGTGAGCCTTCGGGGCCCGGCATCTCTGCATACACGGCGGGATGGCCAATGGCCGATTCGATCAGCTCCGCGTTTTGGAGCCCGTGGGAGTCGAGCATGGCGACCAGGGTGTCACCGGCTTCACGCACACGTGCGGGGTCGTGGCCGTGCGCACTCACCGATTCCATTCTGATCAGGGTTTCGAGGAGATCTTTGAGCCGGGGCATGTCGGCGGCGACGGCCGCCCTGAGATCATGGTGCATGCGGAGCAGGGTACCGATGCCATGATGGGACGGTGCTGCGTTTCAACTTGTTCAACATGCCGGTGCGGGTCCGCGGGTCCTTTCTCCTGGTGGCTGCACTCATCGGCTTTCTCGGAGTCGATGACCCGGCGCGCAGTGCGGCTTGGGTCGCGATCGTGTTCGTCTCGATCTTGATTCACGAGCTCGGTCATGCCTTCACGGCCCGGATG
>DASWKM010000125.1:0-3072 GCA_036396635.1 Acidimicrobiia bacterium | reverse complement strand
GGCCCCCAGGAACGCGAAGAGACCCACCCACCCCGAGAGGAGGAGTGATATCGAGAGCAGGGTGGCCAAGGCGCCGAACCAACGGCCCCGGCGTTCCCGCGCCTCGATCTGGTGAATGAGGGCTTTCCTGGCCATCTGGGGGATATACGACGGTCCAGGACGCCGACTAGTTCCCGCCTACGATCCTGGACGGTGTCAGGATACAGGCACAATGAGTGAAACTCGGCGCACCTCGAGCGGCATCGAGGTCGACGTCGTCTATGGGGCAGCGGGCGACCCGGCGCGAATCGGCTCGCCTGGTGAGTACCCGTTCACCCGTGGGCCATACCCGACCATGTATCGGGGGCGTCTGTGGACCATGCGGCAGTACGCCGGCTTTGGCACCGCGGAGGAGACGAACCGGCGTTTCTGCGCCCTCCTCGATGCAGGGCAGACCGGTCTGAGCGTGGCATTCGATCTCCCCACCCAGATGGGGCTCGACTCTGACCACCCCTTGTCCGCGGGTGAGGTGGGCAAGGTTGGGGTTGCCATCGACAGCATCGACGACATGCGCATGCTCTTCTCCGGGATCCCACTCGGGGAGGTCTCCACGAGCATGACGATCAATGCCACCGGACCGCTCCTCCTATTGCTCTATCAGCTCGTGGCAGAGGAGCAGGGAGTGACTGGAGTTCTCCTGAAAGGGACGATCCAGAACGACATCCTCAAGGAGTACGTGGCCCGGGGTACCTACATCTACCCGCCAAGGCCCTCGATGCGCCTGATCACCGACGTCTTCTCGTACGCCGACCAACACCTCCCACAGTGGAACACGATCTCGATCAGCGGATATCACATCCGCGAGGCGGGGGCCACCGCCGCTCAGGAGCTGGCATTCACCATCGCCAACGGCCTGGCGTACGTCAAGGCCGCCGGGCAGGCAGGCCTCGACGTCGACACCATCGCTCCGCGTCTCTCGTTCTTCTGGAACGGTCACAACGACTTCTTCGAGGAAGTCGCCAAATTCCGGGCAGCCCGCAGGATCTGGGCCCGTCGTATGAGAGAGGATGTCGGCGCCACCAACCCCAAGTCATGGGCGATGCGGTTCCACACTCAGACCGCCGGGTCGACCCTCACCGCCCAACAGCCCCTGAACAACGTCGTTCGCACCACAATCCAGGCGTTGGCTGCCGTCCTGGGAGGGACACAGTCCCTGCACACCAACGCGTACGACGAGGCGTTGGGGCTTCCAACGGACGACTCGGCCCTGCTGGCGCTGCGCACCCAGCAAGTCATCGCCCACGAGTCCGGGGTGACCAACACCGTGGACCCGCTGGCCGGCTCCTATTTCGTCGAGAGGCTCACCGACGAGATCGAGATGCGGGCGGAGGAGCTGATCACCTCCATCGACGAGATGGGAGGAGCGGTGGCCGCCATCGAGGAGGGCTGGATGCAGGCCCAGATCGAGGAGTCCTCCTATCAGGAGGCCCGACGGCAGTCGGCCGGGGAGTCGATAGTCGTCGGCGTCAACCGATATCAGTCGGCCGACGCCGAGGCGATCCCGGTGCTCGAGGTCGACCCCCACCTCGAAGAGGCCCAGTTGCGCGCTCTCGCCGAACGTCGCGCCCGACGTGACCAGGGAGCGGTGGACCAGGCCCTCTCTCTCGTCTCTGAAGTGGCGAAATCGACCGACAATCTCATGGTCCCGATGCGAAAAGCACTCCAGGCCGGGGCCACCGTTGGAGAGGTCTCAGATGTCCTCCGGGGTGTTTTCGGCGTGCACCGCCCAACCGGTTAGCGTCGTCGCCGGACAATGACCGACGACAGAACGCATCTCCTCATCATCGGCGGTGGCCCCGCCGGCACCCAGGCGGCGACGACCGCCGCCACCAAGGGCGCCCGTGTGACCCTGGTGGAGAAGGACATCGTCGGAGGAGCCGCGCATCTGTGGGATTGCATCCCATCCAAGACGATGGCGGCGAGCGCCCTTCGTCACACCTCGGTGAGAAACGCCGTCAAGCTGGGGCTCATCAACGACCCCGGCAAGGTCGACACCTCAGTGCTGGCGGAGCGAATCAAGGAGATCACCTCCGACATCAATGAGAGCTGGGTGGAGCTCCTCACCGACCAGAGGGTCGAGATGATCGTAGGGACGGGTCGCTTCCTCGGGCCCCATGAGGCGGCAGCGGCAACGATGGACGGGGAGCGTCGGATTCAATTCGACAAGGCACTCATCTCGACCGGCTCGGCGCCGAGGGTTCCTGACTGGGCCCCGGTGGACGGTAAGAGGGTGCTCACCACCCGCGACTGTTATGACATGGACGTCGTGCCCGAGCACCTGGTCGTCATCGGCTCGGGTGTCACCGGTGTCGAGTTCACCCACATCTTCGAAGCCATGGGCTCGGTGGTCAGCCTGGTGGTGTCGAGACAACAGATCCTCCCGCACCGTGACGCCGAGGTCGCGGCTGTGCTCGAGGAGGACTTCATCGAGCGGGGTGTCCACTTGGTGATCGGCGCCAGGGCCACGTCGATCGAGGTCGACGGCGATCAGGTGTCGGTGCATTGCGACGACAGCAGGGTGATCAGGGGCTCCCACGCTTTGCTCGCAGTTGGATCTATCCCGTTGAGCGAAGGACTTGGGCTCGACGAGGCAGGAGTGGAGGTCGACAATGGCTACATCCCGGTGGACGAGTTCCAGCGAACCTCGGCTCCCCACATCTATGCCGCAGGCGACGTCACCGGCCAGATGCCGCTGAGCTCGGTGGCCTCGATGCAGGGGCGCAAGATCGCCCGTCACGCCCTCCAGCTCCCCGTCCAGCCGATCGATTACAGCAAGGTCGCCGAGGCCATATTCACCGAGCCCGAGATTGCCTCGGTGGGGCTGGTCGAGGTCGATGCGGCCGCGCAGGGGCGCAAGGTGCGAACAACCAAGGTCCCATTCACCTCGAACGCGAGGTCGGTGCTCCAGGACTTCACCAGGGGCTTTGTGAAGGTGACCTCCGATCCCGCCACCGGTGTGGTGCTGGGCGGCACCATCGTGGGTCACCGGGCATCCGAGCTCATCGGGCTCCTCGCCCTCGCCGTGCAGGCCCG
>DASWKM010000124.1:0-4497 GCA_036396635.1 Acidimicrobiia bacterium | reverse complement strand
AGATGAGCATCGAGGCCAACCCTGAGGACTTCACCGCGACCAAAGGCAGGGAGTTGCGGGCCCTTGGCTTCAACCGGGTCTCGTTTGGCGCCCAGAGCTTCGACCCGGTGGTGTTACAAAACCTGGGGAGACGGCATGAGGCCTCGCATATCGAGGTGTCGGCCAGAGCAGCCAGGGAAGCTGGGTTCGAGAACATGTCCATAGACCTCATATACGGAACACCGGATGAGTCCGACCAATCGTGGGTGGAGTCGCTGAGTCGCTCGCTCGCCCTCGACCCGACCCACATGTCGTGCTACGCCCTCACCGTCGAGCCCGGGACACCGCTTGGGCGTGCGGTCAACAATGGGGCGGCCGGGCCCGACCCCGACACCCAGGCCGACCGGTATCAGGCGGCAGATCACCTCCTCACCCAGTACGGGTTTGACAGGTACGAGGTCTCGAATTGGTCGAAACCGGGATACGAGTGCCGATACAACCTGACGGTTTGGGCCCAGGGGGAGTACGAGGGCTATGGAAACGGCGCCCACGGGTTCCGGGATAGCCGACGCTATCGCAACCACCGCCGGTTGGATGCGTACATTGCTCGGGTCGAGGCGGGAGACTCGCCTCGCGCTGGTGAGGACCACATCGAGGGCTGGGATGCCGAGATGGACCGCCTGTTTGTCGGTCTGCGCCGAACTGTCGGCGTGACTCGGGGCAGCGGGACCGACGCTCTCCGCTCATCGTGGGAGGGCCAGATGCTGATCGATGCGGGTGTCATCGCCGAGGACCATGGTCGCCTCCGGGTCCTGAATCCACTCCTCACCGATGCCGTCCATCGTTCCGTTCTGGCTCAGAAGCCTCCTATCGTCGGGGCTGATGCCCATGCTTGAAGACCGTCGGTCCGAGGTCTTGCGTGCCCTCGTCGAGGAGCACATCAGGACCGGTGAGCCGGTCAGCTCGCGCGCCGTCGTTGAGCGATCGAGGCTGAGCGTCTCGGCGGCCACCGTTCGCAACGACCTCGTTGCTCTGGAGAGCGAAGGCTACGTCCTCCAACCCCACACATCGGCAGGGCGCGTCCCGACTGTGACCGGATATCGCTATTACGTGGACCATTTGGGCCCCGGTCGTCTTCGTCATGCGGCCCAGGCCAAGATCGACTCGTTCTTCGGCGACGTCCACCTCGAGCTGTCGAAGCTCCTCAAGGCGACATCGGATCTCCTGGCTGAGATCACGGATCTGCCCTCGGTCGTGGTGGCGCCGGCTATCGCCCGGGAGAGCATCCGGACCGTTCACGTGGTCCAAGTGGCCAACGACCAACTCCTCGTGATAGTCGTCACCGAAGGTGGACGGGTGGTCCAGCACCGTGGGCGAGTCCGTGTCCCGGTCACACCCCTGGAGATCGAGGAGGCACAGGCGCTGGTCACCTCCACCGTCGTCGGGCGCGAGCTCGGCGCCGCCCCCAACGATCTGGAGACAGGCGTGTCGGAGCCAATCAGGGAGGCGGTCCTCACCATCACCGACTGTCTCCACCTCGCCGGCACAGCAGGATCCGAGATGTTCCTCGGTGGGACAGAACGTATGACCCGGGTCTGGCACGACCTGTCGACCGTGCAGCGGATACTCGAGATCATGGAACGTGAGGCCGAGGTGATGAGTCTGTTGGCTACCGCCTCCGGCACCTCCGTGCAGCTCGGTGACAATCTCGACCTCGCCGTTGTCTCCAAGACCTACGACACCAGCGGTGAGGCCGGCTCGGTTGGGGTGATCGGGCCGATGCGAATGAACTACAGGCGGGTCATCTCCGCCGTCGAAGAGGTGACGCGCGAGCTCGAGGAACAGATCGGCACCCGGTCGGACTGAGATGGCCAACGACTACTACGCGATCCTCGGGGTTGACCGGTCCGCCACGAGCGAGGAGATCAAGAAGGCGTTCCGGCGGGTCGCCCGCGAGACCCACCCCGACGCCAACCCGGAGGACCCTGATGCCGAGGCGAAATTCAAGCTTGCCGCCGAGGCCTATGAGGTGCTCTCTGATCCGGACCGCCGCCGTCGGTACGACCGCGGTGACGTCATCGACCCGTCGGATCTCTTCGGCGGATTGGGTGGCATCGATGACATCCTCCGCTCGGTGTTTGGTGACTCGGGTCTCTTCGGCGCCCGGCCCTACCGGCCACCAAGGGGTCGCGACGTCCTCGTGCGCACGAACCTAACGCTGGAGCAGGCGGCTTTTGGCACCGAGACGGTGGTGGAGTACCAGGCACTCATCGCGTGTCGCGTCTGCTCAGGCACCGGATCGAGCCCCGGCACGGACCCCGTGACCTGTCCCGATTGCGGCGGTGCCGGCCAGGTGAGGATGGCGCAGCGATCCGTTCTTGGCACGATGATGTCGGTCACCACCTGCCCCACATGTCGGGGAGAAGGGGTCATGGTCGCCGACCCCTGTCAGCAATGCTCGGGATCAGGGGCAACGCCCGAGACAGTGACGGTGAATGTCGAGGTCCCGGCCGGTGTGAGCACCGGCACAAGGTTGCGACTGACCGGAAAGGGGGAGTTGGCCGGTCGGCTGGGCAGGCCGGGCGATCTGTTCGTCGAGGTGATGGTCCTCCCCGACCAGCGATTCGAGCGTCATGACTCCGACCTGATCCACCGTGCATCGGTTGGAATCGCCGAGGCGTCCCTGGGGACTCGGATCGACGTGCCGACCATCGATGGCGAGCCGGCAACCGTGGACATCCCTCCCGGCACTCAGCCGGGCACCATGTTCAAGATTCCCAGGCGGGGCATGACGGTCCTGGGCAGGCGCAGCCGGGGTGATCTGATCGTCGAGGTCGATGTCTCGATCCCGCGGGATCTCTCGACCGAGGAGGAGGAGCTGTTGCGGGCGTGGGCCGAGTTGAGGGGTGAGCGAACCGATCGCCCGGCTTCCGCCGGATGAAGCACATCCCGCACACAGTTGTCGCCTTGCCGTGGGATGGGGACTCGCTGCCGTTGTCGATCGTCCAATGGCGGCATCTGACCAAGGTCCTTCGCATGAAGCGCGGCGACGCCGTCACCTACACCGACGGGCTGGGGCGCATCGGCTCTGGTGTCCTCGGCAGCCAGTCGGTGGAGCGTGGGGAGGAGCAGACGGTCGAGCGGCCCTCCGCACTCACGGTTGCGGTCAGCCCTCCGGCGAGCAAAGACCGGCAACGGTTCCTCGTCGAGAAGCTGGCAGAGCTCGGGGTGGCTCGCCTGGTCTGGCTGAAGACCGCACAAGGCAAGAATCGAGTGGCCAATCCTTCCAAGGTCTTCAGTTGGGTGCTCGCCGCGGTCGAGCAGTCGAGGGGAGCGTGGCTGATGGAGACTTCGGCGGATCTCGCGGCGATTGACGAGCTGTCCGGGTCCGTCGTGGTGTGTCGCCCCGGCGGACGGAAGGACCCTGGGCGATTCGACATCGTTGTGATCGGGCCCGAGGGGGGCTTTGCCGAGTGCGAGGTCCCCGATCACCTTTCTTCATGGGATCTGGGACCGACCATTCTTCGAGTCGAAACGGCGGCGATCGTGGCTGCATCGCGGGCAATCTTTGGTTAGTGCATTCTGGGCAATCGCGCAATAGGATGTTTCGCGACGGTTTGGGAGCGGTATCCGTGATCGACGATTTCAACTATTCGCTCGGCCAAAGGCTGAGAGCGGCAAGACGCCAACGTGGTTGGTCATTGGGTGATGTCGAGTCTCATACCGAAGGGGAGTTCAAGGCCTCCGTCGTGGGTGCATATGAGCGTGGCGAGCGGGCCATCTCTGTCCAGCGTTTCGTCCGTCTCTCCGATGCCTATGGCAAGGCTGCCGCTGACCTCCTCCCCGTCCAACCCGAGCGCGGCGTCGTGATCGATCTCGACGCCCTTGCCGCCGACGATGGTGACCTCGTCGAGCGCTATCTGGCGGCGATCCAGATGATCCGAAAGCAGCCCGGCGGCGACGAGGTGCGAGACTCCGATCGCGCCGTTATCAGCTCGCTGCTGCAATCCGTGCGAGCACCTGTCACGGAGTAACACTTTCACCCAGCCCGCAGGGCTCCCTACAATGGTTTCTCACACGCCTCGACCAAGGCGTATCACCCGTGTCCCCTGAACACATCGAATCGCGTTTACGCGTACCCAGCCATCACCTGCTGCTCGACCTCATCGGAGAGTCGGACCGACACCTTCGTCAGGTGGAGGACCTCCTCCCCGAGGTCCGCTTTGTCGCGCGCGGCGACGAGATCGTGATGACGGGCACCGATGCCAACGTCGAGAAGGCGCGGACCGTGCTCGACGAGTTGCTGATCTTGGTCCAGGAGGGTCAGGCCCTCGACGAGGGACGGGTTGCCGAGGTGATCAAGATGGTCACCGAGCAGGTGCCCAGCCCATCCGGAGTCCTCACCGACGGCATCCCCGTCGGCCGGGGCCGGATGGTCAGGCCGAAGACTCATGGCCAGCAGCGATACATGGAGGCGATCAGGGAGAACACCCTGACCTTCGGGATAGGCCCGGCGGG
>DASWKM010000123.1:0-2407 GCA_036396635.1 Acidimicrobiia bacterium | reverse complement strand
TCGGGGTGACGATCGGCGACTTCGCCACGACTCGAGTCGAGGGCACCTTCAGGCTGGCTTACCTCGTCTACAACACGATCATGAACCTGACCTCTCAAGACGAGCAGGTCGCGTGCTTCCGCAACGTCGCGGCACATCTCGAACCAGGAGGAAGCTTCGTCATCGAAGTCGGCGTGCCCGACCTCCGGCGGCTCCCGCCGGGGGAGGCAATCCGAGCGTTCATGGTGAGCCCGACGCATCTGGGCTTCGACGAATACACCGACATACCGGAGCAGATTCTCTACTCCCACCACTACCGGGTCAGTGGCGACAAACTCGAGACCTTCTCGGCGCCCTACCGCTATGTCTGGCCGTCGGAGCTAGACCTGATGGCACGCATCGCCGGCATGACCCTGCGAGAGCGGTGGAGCGACTGGACGCGCAAGCCCTTCACGAACGAGAGCACCTCACACGTGTCGGTCTGGGAGAAGAGGCCATGACATCTCGCTGCGGTCTTCGTCGCTGCCACGACGCGCCGGCCTCACCCAGTGACCATCTAGCCGGCCGCTATGGCGGCCACGGCGGCAAGTGCCATGGCGAGACCCGTCACCTGACGTCCCCGGAGCCGTTCGGCATTGACCACACGCGCCATGACCACGGTGACCGCCGGGTAGAACGAGGCCGCCACCGCAACCGCGGCGAGGGATCCGGCGTGCAACCCGGCGAGGAGGGCGACGTTGCCGGCGACATCGAGCACCCCGTTGCCCACGACGACCGGGCGTGGTGTCGATCTGAACGAGGTCAAGTCCCACGTGCCGGTGAGTGAGACCGCCAGCACCACGAGCATGGTCGAGGCCCGGGCCGGTATCAGTGGCAGAAGCTCGGAGGCGTCATCGGTCAGGTCGATGATGACGGTGTATGCACCAAAGCCAACCCCGGCGGCCAGCCCATACCAAAGCCCACCGAATGGCGTAGCGCCGGGCTCCGACACCCAGGAGCAGAGGATGATCGCCGGCGCCGCGATCGCCACTCCCGACCACGTGAGTGGTGTCAGGACCTGTCCGCCTATGACCGCCACGCTCACCGGGAAGACCGCGCTCATCGCCGCCGCAGCCGGCGCCACCGCCGCAGCCTGACCTCTGCTCAGACCGAAGAAAAGAGTGACCAGCCCGATTGCGCCGGTGGCACCTGCAGCGGCCCCGAGCCAAAGGTCCACAGCCGACGCCTCACCACCGAAAAGACCCGCAACCAGCACGACCAGAGGAAAAGAGACGACTCCCGCCCACAGCACCACTGTGGGCGCCGAGACCCGCTTCGCCCCCTCTCCCCCGAGGAAATCGCCGACACCGTAGAGGAGGGAGCTGATTCCTCCGAGAAGGACACCCACCTAATCGGAGACCCCGACGGCGCCCATCTCGGTCAGAGCCGCCCGCAGCGAGGCGGCCTCGCCCTGCAACTCTTCTCGCCCGATGGAAGGAGCGACGTTGGCGAAGTCGAGGTCGCGCACGCCATCGATCGGGACGATGTGAATGTGGAGGTGGGGAACTTCCAGCCCGGCGATCATCAGTCCGACCTTGGTGGGCCGATGGACCTGGTCTATCGCACGACCGATGGCCTGGGACACGCCGACGAGGTGGTCTCTCAACTCCTGGGGGCAATCGATCCAATGGTCGACCTCCTCCCTGGGGACGACCAGGGTGTGACCTGGCCGAAGAGGGTTGATCGATAGAAAGGCCACACAGTGCTCGTCGCGCCAGACGAAGGTCCCTGGGATCTCCCCGTCGATGATTCTTGTGAAGATCGTCGCCATCCGGCCAGGGTATCCATCGGAGCGGTGCGATCACCCCCGTTGCGCCACCACCTTGTACAGCACTTCGGTCGTGGCCACATACATCTCCCCCTGACCGTCGATCCCAAACCCGGTCACACTCCCCGCCTCGCCCACCTGGGGCGTCCAATCCATACCCTCGGCCACCGCACCCTGCAGGTAGGCGAGACTGCGCAGATACCCGCCGCAGTAGTCGGAGTAGAAGAACTGCCCCTCGATCTCGGGTATTGCCAGGCCCCGGTAGACGATCCCACCGGTGATCGAGCAGGTTCCCGCATTGCCATGGCTCACCTCGATCACCGGCAGGGTGATCCCCGTCGTGTCACACCCCGATGGTGGCTGGAAACAGTGAAGCCCCTCGGTTATCGGCCAGCCGTAATTGACGTCGGGGGCCAGAGGCGCCACCGACACCTCCTCGAAGGCGTTCTGGCCGACATCGGCGATGTAGACCAGATCGCGGTCGATCCAGAACCGCCATGGGTTGCGCAAGCCGTATTGGAAGAGCTCGGGCTCGATCTCCGGGTCATCCACGTCGATGCGCACCAGCCCGCCCAACAGGGTCTCCCGATTCTGACCGTTGCCGAAGCGATCGTTGGATCC
>DASWKM010000122.1:0-21250 GCA_036396635.1 Acidimicrobiia bacterium | reverse complement strand
GGGAAGGGGTGGCCGTCCCCGGCGACAGGGTGGTCATGGTGGCCGGGGTTCCCCCCAACTTCCAAGCCTCCACCAACCTGGTCAAGGTCCACGTCATCGGCGAGCCTTCCGGCGGCCTCGGGGGCTAGGTACGATCGCCAGTCAATGGGCCAGGACATCGAGATCAAAGACACCATGACCATGGGTGACGTCCTGGTCATCGACACCGACCGCAGCCTCACCGGCCAGGACGGTCATGCCATCTCCCCGGGCTCGGAGCTCCGTGGCGTCCCCGGGATGCTCGCCGGGCGCCTGTTCGGCCTCGGCCTCGGCATCGACCACGTCTATGTGCTGCAGAACACCATCACCGTGCGGCGCCGCGGGGGTTGGGACGAGGACAGCGCCGGAGTGGTGACCCACGTCACCGGCTCGTTCCTCCGCTTCTATCCCGACGAGGAGGAGTAGGCGGGTTAGCCCCCGGTGCCGCTGCCGCTGCCGCTGCCGGTGGTTGCGGTCGTTGTCGTTACCGTCGTGGTCGTCGTGGTCGGGCAGACCTCCGTCGCCCCCGGCATCTTGCAAGGGTGCACCTCGAATATGGCGAACTGCGGTGAGTAGCGGACCACCCACTGCTGCTCCTCGAAGGGCTCGGTGCCCCCGATCAGGATGGTGCGGGAGACGGTCACCGACCAGCCCTCCTTGTCGGACCGGATCTGTCGCTGCTTATCGGGGTCGAGCCCGGGGTCGGGCCGGTACTCGGGTGCCTTTGGATCGGTGATGTTGAAGCGGTCCGAGGTGTTGCCTTTGACGTGCATTGCCTCGGGACCACCCTGGTTGACCACCGTGATCCTGGTTTCGCCGTTTCTCTGATCACCGGCCATGGTCCGGCCGTGGTTGAACCCGAAGAAGCGGACGGTGATCGAGCTGCCCGTATAGCGGGTGTCGATCAAGATGGCGTGCTCCCGGTTGTTGCGGAACTTGACGTCGATCGATCTCCAGAAGAGGGTGGCCTCGATGCCCTCCGGGTAGCGTGAGAACCAATAGGAGTGAGGCTGGTGCTCCACGTCCTGGTACCCGCCCCAGAACACTGCGTTGTAGAACGTGGTGGCGAACTGGCTCACCCCGCCCCCGTAGGTGTCGACCAGCTCACCTCCGACGATGGACCCGGCTTGCAGATATCCCTTCTCCGGCGTCCGCTCCCCGACGAAATCGTTGATGGAGAAGGTCTCACCGGGCAGCACGAGCTTTCCGTCGATGGCGTCGGCCATGAGCTGGATGTTGACCACTCTGGCCTCACAGCAGTCGTGATAGGTGGTGAACTGAACGACGAGGTGCTCGACCTTCAGGCTCTCCAGGTATTCGGTGGTCACCTCGGGCTCGGCCCCCTCGACGATGGGCAGGCTGCCGGCCCTGGTGCCGGTGAGGGCGGTGTCATAGAGCCGCTGGGCCGTCTCCACCTCGTCGATGCGGGTGCCGTTGCTGCCGGGTACCACCGAGACCGTGTCGCCTTCGATCCTGAACCTGGCATTGACCGGCGCCGCCTCGAACTGGGATCGGATCGGGGTGAGGAAGGTGTCGATGACGGCGGGGTCGAACGAGTTGACGATCCCGGGCTCGCTCTCGGTCACCGTCTCCGAGACGAAGGCCTCTTTGAGCTGTTCGACCCCGAGAACCGTCTCGTTGCTGTCGTAGGTCATGGTTATCGGGCCGGCGAGGAGCTGCTGCGCCTCGATGAGCGCCGCCTCCACTTCTGCCGTGGTCAGGACGGGCTCGACCGTGATCGTGGGCAGATCGCGGGTCTGGCGCTCGACGGCGAGCAATGACCCGAGGACGATCGCCCTGGCCGGGTCCCGTTGGATGCCGACACCGGCCGCCGGGTAATGGGCGACCAGCTCCCCGTCCTCGAGGGTGATCGAGCCCATGTCTATCGGCTTGTCGATGACCTCTGTGTCCCACGTGTCGAACAGGTCCTCCATGGCGGCAGGGTCGAGGGTGCCTTCGAGGGGGATCTCGGTGGTCGAGAAGATGTTGGTGAGCCAGAAGAGGAATTGGTTGGCGAAGTTGCCCTCACGGCCGACCATCATCGCCCGCCCCACGATGTCGCCCTCGTCTATCTCCAGACCGGTCCTACCCGGCTCCAGTTCGACCGGGTTGTCGTCGAGGGTGAAGCGGGCCACCCGGGCGAGACGCCCGATCTCGAGGGCGGAGACGGTGTTATAGGCCTCGGCCTCGGTCCGACCCCCGAGCTCGGCCTCGGCCACATGCACCCGGCCGATGACGTCGCCTCCCGAGATCCAGCGGTTGATCCCGTAGAGGGCAAACAGTGCGGCGAAGAGCCCACCAACGACGATGACGGCGGCGAGCAGAGGATGGATGCGGAAGGCGAGTTGCTTGTTCATGTGGATGGCCGGAGGCCGTCCAGACCGTGCGGGATGGTATATCCGCGCCGCCGGTTACCGGTAGCCGATCGGCTCATGATCGGGTATACGCTCGCTGGAGATGTTGATCTCTATCCCTCATGTGATCCCTGGCGACGATCTACGCGTCTCTGCGTCAACGTATGTGGCGTGGAGAAAGTGCCCTGACAGCGCAAACGCCAGGCTTCAGGGGCTGTACGGGCCGGACACGCGGCCTGCGTTCACCGGGAGTCTCGCCCACCGCGTCTTCAGCAGGCACCTGACATCGGGGCCCATCGCCGCCGAAGAGTTCGTCCAGGCATGTCGGGAGGAGATCGGCCTGTCGAACCTCAACAACAAGCTGGGTGGTCTCTCCCTGAAGCCATCGGAGCTCGCCGGTGTGATCGAGGAGGTCCGGGCCCTCTACGAGCGTTTCGTCAGGCTGCCGGAAGAGGGATTCGAGGGGTCCGAGGTGATCATGGATCACGAGACCGACGACGGGGTCCGGCTGGTGGGCACCATCGATGCGGTCTACCGGGAGGATCTCGGTGGCCATCGCCTGGTCGATTGGAAGACAGGGGAGCTCGGTGATGCGGAGGATCAACTCCTCTTCTATTCCCTGCTCTGGGCGCTGGTCAACGATGAGCTACCCGCCTATGTCGAGGCGGTGTCGGTCAAGACGGGCGAGCGTTACCACACAGTGCCCTCGACGAAAGACGTGACCGAGGTGGCCGAGGACGTGGGACGGTTGGCCAATGAGATGCGACGCGCCTGGGGAGAGGGGCTCACCCTGGAGCGGCACGGCGGCCCGTGGTGCAAGTACTGCCCGATCCTGGGCGATTGTCCGGAGGGTCAGGCAACGGAGGCGCTGCTCGGCTGAGCAGCGCCTCCTGTTCTGACCCGTCAGCAGCAGCAGCAGCCGGAGCCGCCGCAACAACCATCGGAGTCGGTGTTACGAAGATCCATCGTGCCTCCTTGGACAGATAGACGAACTTCGATATATGGATGATCGTCGATATATCGACTGTTGTCAATGTATTGGCTAAGATGTGCCCGAATGGAGCTCTGCTGCACACCTCTGCATGCGGGCGCCATCGACGAGGCACAGGCCACCGAGATGGCGCCGGTCCTCGCCGCCCTGGCCGATCCGGTCCGGCTGCGCATCATCTCGATGCTGGTCGCCGCCCCAGGGGGCCGATCGTGCGGTTGTGATCTCGAGGCACCGCTCGGGCTGTCACAACCCACCGTCTCCCACCATCTCAAGGTGCTGCGGGAAGCCGGGTTGGTGGTGGGCGAGAGGGAGGGGCGCTGGGTCCACTACCGGGTGGTTCCCGCCCGACTCACCGAGATCGGCGCGGCGCTGGCGCCAGGGGTGCTGGTCTGAGCGAGCCTACCTCGGGTTCGCCTGCGCAATCGCCTCCTTGAACGCCCGGAACAAGGCCTGGTGGTCCCCATCCATGCGCTCAGGGTGCCACTGAACACCCAGCGCCCACCAATCGCCGTCACACCGGGCGGCCTCGATAAAGCCGTCATCGGTCCGACCCTCGACGATGAGCCCGTCGGCGAGCCGATCAACGCCCTGATGATGGAGGGTGTTGACCTTTGCCTCCGACGATCCATAGATGCCCCCGAGAATCGAGCCCTCCTCGAGCGTCACCACGTGTCGACGTGAGCTCATCAAGTCGTGATCACGTGTGATGACGTCGTGTACGCCTCCTTCGGAGGTGACCTCCTGGCTGAGGGTCCCGCCCAGCGCCACGTTGAGCAGTTGGAGCCCCCGACAGATGGCCAGGAGGGGCTTGCCCTGGGCGCGGGCCGCCCCGACCACTGCCACCTCGAACTCGTCCACCTCGGGGTGAGAGTCGATGGAGTCGGTGTTCTCGGCGCGATACGTGGCCGGGTCGACGTCACTGCCACCCGAGAGCAGGACACCGTCGACCGTTGAGACCAGACGCCCGGCGTCGGCGGGATCGAGTGACGAGGGGAATATCAGCGGGGTCATCCCTGCCCCCACGATGGCGTCCGTGTAGTGGACGGAGAGAGTCTGCAGCGTGTCCGGCCCGTAGAAGGTGTCGAGTCTTCTCCTCCAGGCTGTGATTCCGACCAGCGGTCTCATTCTCCGAGCTCCGATTCGTAGTGCTTGGCGGCGGGGCCCCGTGGTGCCCTGACTCCCCGGAGCTCCCAGTCACCGCCCAGGGCGGTGGAGAGGACCTCCTCGGAGTCACTTGGCTGTGCCCCCAACTCTGGCCGCACGGGGACGGTGCCCTCCACGATTGTATTGGTCAATGCGCCCAGACCCGCCACTTCTACCGTCACCACGTCGCCGGGCTCCACCGGTCTCGAACCGGCCGGTGTCCCGCTCAGGATCACGTCACCGGGGAGCAGGGTGATGGTGCGGGCGAGATCCGCCACCAGATAATGCATGTCCCATTTCATCTCGGACGTGTTGGCCGACTGTCTCGGCTCACCGTTGACCAGGGTGCGGATGTCCTTGTCATGGAAATCCCAGTCGTCGACGAGACCCGGCCCGATCGGGCAGAGGGTGTCTGAGCCTTTCACCCGTAACATCGATCCGGCATCGGTGTCCCTGAAGTCGTGGAGCCCGAAGTCGTTGGCGATGGTGTATCCGGCGATGTGATCGGCCGCATCGTCCTGGGAGATGTCGAAGACCTTCCTCCCGATCACGATTGCGATCTCGCCCTCGAAGTTGAGGTACCGGCACGGCTTGGGCCTGACGACCTCGCCCATGTGGGAGTTCAGCGATGTGGTCGGCTTCTGGAAATAGGTAGGGGCGGGGGGCAGGCGGGTCATGAACTCCTCGACACGGCTGCGATAGGTGAGATGGGTGGCGATGATCTTGGTCGGCTCGACCGGAGGGAGATGATGGGCGGAGACGATGGGGACGCGCTCGCCTTCGGCCGTCACCAACTCGTCACCGTCGACGCGGGCTTGGACGGCGAGGTCTCGGAGCAGGATTCTTCGGTACTCGGTCACGTGTTGACGCTAACGGCTAAGGGATGGCTGCGGTCCAGATCTCGAATCCGGACGCTTCCGGGTAGCCGTCACCATTGGCAACCACCGCGATCACCCGGCTCTCGGTGACCTCGAGATCGCTGATCCAGGCTGTCTCACCGAAGACGGAGCTGGTGTCCTGGATCGTCCAGTTGGATCCGTCGGGGCTGAAGACGAAGGCGACGTGATGTTGAGGCTCCCGGATGGGCGACCAATACCTCTGCTCGAGCTCGGTGAGCTCGTCGAGCTCGAAGGTGGCCATGGCTTCACCGGTCTCGGGATCGAGCAGTGTGATCGTGCGCGCAAAGAGATCACCCTCGATCCAAGGGCTGGACTGACTCCAGGTCAGCGAGGTGTCAGCCTCGTCGAGACGGATCACCGCATTGTTCAGATCGAATGTGAAGACGTGACCATTCCTCGCCATCTCGAGTGGCTGGGTTGATCCGGAGAACGCAGGAGAGCCGAGCCAGGCCTCCACCGTCAAGGCAATCCCGCCCGCGCCGGCCGAGAGGTGATTTGGCCCCCACCCCAGCCCTAGGGGGAAGTGGTCGACGAGACCGGTCGCCTCCCAGTTCTCCCCGTCGGCTGAGACCATGGTCTCGGGGCGGCCGTTGTCCGCCACCCCGATGAGACGATCACCCCATGGTGTGATCTGATAGGGACCCTCGGGAGGACCGGTCTCCTCCCAGGTCAGGCCGTCGTGCGAGCTCCACGTTCTCGGACCGTACGAGCCGTACCCGAGGACGACGAGCGCCCCGTCGGGAGCGGGATTGATCGAGTCGATCCAGGAGACTTCGATCGTCCCGTCCTGCCATCCGGTGTCGTCCCAATTGCTGAGGACTCTCACGGTCGCTTCGGGGGTCATCCCGGTCCGAATCCGCTCTCTCTCCTCTTCGGTCAGGCCCAACTCGGTCCCGGTGGCCTGGTAGATCATGATCCCGAGTGGCCCCCAGATGGTAAAGCGGATGTCGTCGGGCAGAAGGTCCCAGTTAACGCCGAGCTTCGACAGATCGAGGGGAGATCCGGTCAGCTCGGACAGCCGCTCCTCGAATAGGCGACCGATGTCGAACTGGTCGCTGGCGGCCACGACCAACAGGCGATCGGTGGCGCCCGCGGCCATGGGCCAGGTGATCACCTGATATCCCGACTCGGCGATCGGGAGGTCGCTGGGTGTCCAGAGGATCCCGTCTTCGGACAGCCACACCCGGGCGGGGTCTCCTGACCGACCTGCCTCCAGCGCTAGCAAACCCTGTGCGGTCGAGCTGACGTTGACGATCAGATGTGGTGGACCGATAACTTGACCGAGAGATTCCCATCCCGCACCGTCGAGTGAGCGCCAGGCCCGGAGACCCTGACCATCTCCGTCCCACAATGACTGGTAAGAACCAAACAGGTATACCCAGCCCTGATGCTCGACGAGGGCATGGACGTAACTCTCTGCAACCTCCGTCGCCTTGGTCCACTCCAGCGGAACACCCACGGCGATCTGATCGATCGTGAAGTTCTCCAGGTCAACCGGCTTCTCGAGAGGCGCTGTAGTGGTCGACGAGGAGGTCTCCTCGATGGCCGCCGGCTCCGGCGTGGTGAGGCTGCCAAATATCAGCCCGCCGACGAGAACACCGACGGCGGCGAGGAAGAGGATGCCGCCACGGCCCCGCCTTGGTGGGCCGCCGCCCGAACCGGTGCCCTCTGGTAGTACCACCACGGAGAAACGTAGCCCGGTTAGGAGCAGGTTCCATCCCGGGATTAGGTTCGGCACCCGACGAAATGGCCATGGAGACACTTTTGCGAGACCCTGGCGACCCGAACGCCGACATCACCTCCCATGACACCTACGTTGGCGGGTTTCCTCATGCTGCGTTTCGGCGGCTGCGCGCCGAGGCACCGGTGGCCCGGGTCGAGGAGGGAGACGGATCCCGATTCTGGGCGGTGACCAAGCACGCCGACGTCATCGAGGTGAGCCGTGACTACCACCGCTTCACCGCCTCCCGGGGGATACGCATCGAGGAGATGGACCCCGACGAGCTGGAAGCGCGGCGATCCATGATGGAGCTCGATCCGCCCGAGCACACCAGGCTCCGACGTCTCGTCCAGCCCGGTTTCACCCCCAAGGTGACCGCCACCTACGGGTCGGCATTCCGCAAGCTGGTCGGCTTGGTGCTGGACCGGGTGCTGCCCATGGGCGAGTTCGATTTCGTCACCGAGATCGCCCGCGAGCTCCCGATCCGGATGTTGTGCCGGCTGTTGGGGATTCCCGAGTCGGATGCCTCCCAAATGGTGGCGTGGGGGGACCAGATGATCTCCAACGCCGACCCCGAGTACACACCGGTGATCATCGACAAGGTCGACACCGAGGAGTACCGGCTGTTGCCCTTCCGCTCGCCGACCGCTCTGGAGGTGTTTCGCTACGCAGAGGACATCGCTCTGGAGCGGCGACGGGAGCCCAAGGACGACATCATCACCGCCCTGCTCGCCGCCGAGCCCGACGGTGAGCCGCTGACCGATCTCGAGTTCAAGAACTTCTTCACCCTGATGATGGTGGCCGGCAACGAGACCACGCGACACACCATCAGCCACGGGCTGATCTCCCTGCGCGACAACCCCGAGCAGCTCGAGATGTGGCGCTCCGACCTCTCGGGGCGATCCGAGGACGCCACCGAGGAGATCCTCCGCTCCTCCAGCGTGACGATGCACTTCCGGAGGACGGTGGTCTCCGACACAGAGATCAGGGGTGTCCCGTTGAAGGCGGGGGACCGTGTGGTCATGTGGTACACATCGGCCAACTATGACGAGGAGGTCTTCGCCGACCCCTTCGTGTTCGATCTCGCCCGCCAACCCAACCCGCACGTGACCTTCGGCACCGGGCGCCATGTGTGTCTGGGGGCCTCACTCGCCCGGCTGGAGGTGCGGGTGTTCTTCGAGGAGTTTCTCGACCGCGTGGCCGAATTCGAGGTCGGTGAGCCCGACTTGCTCCGCTCCAACTTCATCCGTGGGATCAAGCACCTGCCCGTGACCGTGCACGGGTAGCGCGCTGATCATGCTGGACCTTGGTCAGGCCCGGGATCGCCGCCCTCCGCAACGAGCCCGAGGCGGGCCAGGTAGTGGTTCCAGCCGAGGGTGTGGGGGGCGATCTCTTCTTCCGGGAGAGCACGGTGGGTCAGGGTCAGCCTGGTCCCGCCGTCATCGGCGACCAGGTCGATCTCCACGGTGCTCGACCCGGGCGGCAACCCCGGGTGGCCTACCCAACCCCAGCTGAACACGACACGCCGGTCGGGCACCAGCTCGATGAACCGACCACGCGCCAGCGTGCCGTTACCCATTACCAGCCCAAATGTCCCACCCGGTGTCGCCTCGATCACGGCGCTCTCACCCTGCCAGCGGGCCCACCGGTCCGAGTCCGTGAGATAGGCGTAGACCACGGAGGGAGGAGCGCCGATGCGTCGCTCGACCACGATCTGCTCACCCATTGCCCTCATCCGACGCCTCCTCCCCCTCGACCGCATCGGCGAGCCGATCGAGGGTGTCCTCCCACATCGACTCGAGGACCCCACGCCATGGCCCGAGCCGGTCCTTGTCGACCCGGTACAGCCTCCGGTTGCCTTCCTTGCGCACCACCACCAAGCCGGCCTCGCGAAGCACGCCGAGATGCTGTGATATGGCGCCGAAAGTGACATCGAAGCGGCGCGCTATCTCCCCAGCGGGTAATTCGTCTTCCCACAAAATGGACAGGATGCGCCGACGGCGAGGCTCAGCTATCACCTGAAACTTGTCGATGACATCTATTTTAGCCGCGCTTGAAATAGTTAGGCGCCATGAGATATAGTCGTCGCTAAATCAGATCCCAAGGAGAAGATGATGGGCGATTACGCGATAAAGGCTCAGTTCGAGGTGGCAACCACACCTGCGGAGGTGAGGAGATGGCTCGACAGCGCCGCCGGGATAGCCGGGTGGTGGTCGGATGGTGTGGAGGGATCTGCGGCGACGCCCGGCGATCAGTTCCACGTTCGCTTCCCGTCGAGCCCGGTTGTCTTCGACCTGGTGGTGACCGAGGTCAGCGACGAGGCCGTCGAGTGGCATATCGCCGAGAGCCCGCCCTGGTGGAGGGGAACCACGATCCGCTTCCAGCTCACGCCCGCCGAGGTGGGCACGACGATGCTGTTCACCCATGGCGGCTTCGAGCCGGGCGACCCGATCATCGAGGCGATCACCCCGGCATGGGTGCGCTTCCTCGACAATCTTGTCGCCGTGGCCCGATCGGGGGTGGCCAACCCGGCGGTGGTCAACTGATGCTCAGACCGGCGACGCGGTTAGCGCTGGTACCATCGAACAGATGTTCGATCTGGAGGTTGCGATCGGACTCCCGGAGGCGGGGAAGAGCCACGATGACGATTGGGTATACCGGCTGACCTGCGCCGAGCTCTCGGCCGACTGGTCGAAGCCGGACCGTCATGTGTTGCCGGCTGGTTTCGAGGTTTGGATGCCTGGGGGTGCTTCAGGCGGCGGTGGCCGATTCGGTGGACCGGACCCGGTTGAACGGTCATGACGCGGTGCGGTTGATGCAGGCCGAAGCCCGGTTGGCCTCGCATTTCGAGGCGGGGAAGCTGGCCACCATGTCCGAGGTGGCTCATTCTCCCGGTGGTAGTCCTGGCTCACCAGTGGAACGTGACATTTCCGAGGTCGAGTACCGCCTCCGATGAGATTGCAGCTGGTCTCGGTCTGACCCGGCGTGGCGCCGACCAGCAGATGGGGTTGGCGTTGAGTCTTTCCGGTCCGCTGCGCCGGGTGTGGGAGCGATTCCGTCGAGGTGTTTTGGATCTGGCCAAGGTGAAGGTCTTCGACCAACAGATCGGTCATCTCACCGCGGAGAACATCGCTGTGGTGTGTGACCGTACTCTCGATGACACCGACGGTCTGACCACCGGCCAGCTACAGGCCCGGCTGGCCCGTCTGGTCATGGAGGTCGACCCCGAGGGTGTCGACCTCGGATACCAGGAGGGGTTGGCCGACCGAAGGTTTGTGTCGTATGCCAACCCCGATAACACCGGCACGGTCGCCGGTCAATCTTTGGCCGCCCCCGATGTGGCCGCCATCGCGCGCCGGGTCGACAAGATCGCCCGCAGGGCGAAGACCGCCGAGGATCCGAGGACGATGGATCAGATCAGGGCCGACGTGTTTGTCGACCTGCTGTTGGGCAGACCGCAGGCCTCATCATCTGATGGCGGGGTCCATCTGAACGTCGGTCTGGCCACCCTGGCTCGACTGTCTGACACGCCTGGTGAGCTGGCCGGGTTCGGGCCGGTGATCGCCGATATCGCCCGTCAGATCGCCGAGACACAGAATTCGTCCGAGTGGTCCTTCAGCGTCACCGACGACGATGGCGAGATCGTTCACACCGGTGTCACCAGACGTCGGGCTTCAGTCGCCATGCGACGTCGGGTCGAAGCCGAATACCAGACTTGTGTGTTCGTGGGATGTCGCATGCCCGCATACGACTGTGACCTCGACCATCGTCGTCCCTTCTCCCAGGGCGGGCCCACCCACCAAGAGAATGAGGGACCGCTATGCCGTCATCATCACATGGCCAAACACCATGCCCCCTGGCTGCTGCAACGAAAACCCAACGGAGACCACCACTGGACCAGCCCACTCGGCCATGTCTACGTCAAGGCACGGGCACCACTGGGTCAATGAGAGCCCTCGGAATCCGAGTCGTCCAGGCGAATCTCGTGACCACCGGGTCACCACCCTCGCCCGAGCCTGCAACCGAAAAGCCGCATCCTTCCATCACCCCGACCACGTCGGCCGGGTGACGACGTGGAGTCCGTCCGCCATATGAGCCGATGATGAGTCTCCCGTCCGGCTCAACCCAACTATGGAGCCGTCGCAACCAGTGACACCAGAGGTCGCGTGGCGAGAGGTCGAGCAACGAGTAGACATAGGTCCATTGGCGGTCGGGCTCCCAGGTCCATGCGTCGGCGACATGGAAGTTGGAGGCGAATTGCGGCAAGCGTTGGCGAGCCAGCTCAATGAGGCGAGGCCCCAGATCGACACCATGGGCGACGATGCTCACGCCACGTCCTCGTGCCCATGTCATCACATCCGCCGCGAACAGGCCATTGGCACAACCGACGTCAAGGAAGTCACCCTCCCGGTGCAGCGCCTCCACCAGTGGCGAGCGCTCGACCACCCATCGGGTGCGACCGCCTGAGAACCCTGACTGACGCTCGGGGTCGTCGGACTCGAGGTACGCCGACTCCAGATCCCGGGCACACCCTCTGAAATCAGGGTCCGGCAGCACCTATCCGACGATCGTCTTCTCGATGATGTCGATGGCGTGGTCGACGTGATCAGTCGTCGTGCGCCGGTTGAGAATCGCGAAACGGAGGACAAAGCGCCCATCGACGACGGTCGGGCTCAGGTGGACCTGACGGTCGGCATTCACCGCCTCCAGTGCCGCCCTCCCGACATCGTCGTCGTCGAACGAGAAAGCGACGATCGTCAGGTCGGGTCTCCACGGCGTCTGCAGCCCGGCAATCCCCGACAATCGTCGATAGGCGTGCTCGGCCACATCGAGACTGGAGTCGAGGGCGTCCCGAAAGGGGGCCACACCATGAAGCTGGAGCGGCAGCCACACCGACAAGCCCCGGAAGGGACGACTCAGCTCGGGGCCCAGAGAGGCGATGTCGCGAATCCCCATGTGGCTGTCCTCATCACGCAGGTAGGCGCCACGACCCTGGTGGGCCTCGACCAGACTCCCCTCATCCCGTACCACCAACGCCCCGACCCCAAATGGGATCGACAGACCCTTGTGGGGATCCAGCGCGATCGAGTCGGCTCGCTCGATGCCCGACAAGGCCTTTCGACCACGGTCGGTCAGCTGAAAGAACCCCCCGTAGGCAGCATCCACATGCAGCCACATTCCCCTCTCCTCGGTCAAGTCGGCTACTCGAGCAAGGGGATCGATGGTGCCGGTATCGGTGGTGCCCGCCGAAGCGATCACCAGGAACGGGTGCCTCCCCGCGGAGCGATCGGCGTCGACCCGCGCTCCCAGCCCAGCCACATCGAGACGCAGATCTTCGTCAGCGGCAACGGTGACCACCTGGTCGCTGCGGAAGCCGGCCAATCGCGCAGCTTTCGCCGCCGAGTGATGGGTGTGCGCCGTCACATAGATGACGCCTGTGGTGAACTCATCGCCCAAGAGGGCAGTGCGGGCCGTGACGATCCCGGTGAAGTTGGCCATCGACCCACCCGAGAGAAGGAGCCCCGACGAATCGGGGCCCATGTCGAAGAGGGAGCAGAGCCAGTCGACCACTCCGTGCTCGATGGCGGCGTAGCCGGGAGCGGCGCCGGACACGCCGGTATATCGATTCAGACCAGTGGCGAGTAGGTCGGCGATAGCCGCCGTGTACAGGCCTGCGTTGGGGATGTAGGACATGTGGCCGCCCGACGGGTGGTAGATGCCGGGCTGCCCGGCCAGGCTGAGATCGGAGAGGATCGAGTCGAGGGAGCGGCCGCTCTCCTCCGGTGGCCGCCGGAAGTCGGCAAGCACTTCCGGGTCGAGATCGACGCCCACCGCCATCATCTCGTTGGCCCTCTCGAACCAATCATCCAGAAAATCGATGACCTCGTTCGCTATCTCGGACCGTGTTCGCCGATTCGGCTCGAGTGGGCTTGACATCACGGCACAAGGTAATCCGCCACCTGGCGCCACGTGCAACCGGGAGCGCCGCTCTACGATCTGACCTCGATGACCACCGATTTCGAACGTCTCCGTCTGCTCTGGCCCGATCATCTGGGTCTTGCCCGTGGGAAATACCTGACTCCCGAGAAGGCGGTCGAGGGAACTGCCCACTGCATCTCGCTGTTCACCCTGGGGTTCGATCGGGTGATGACCCCCCATGAGGCCGGGCTGATGATGGAGGGCCTGCCTGACTGCGATGCCATCTTCGACCTTGAGGACATCCGCGATGGCTGGCAGGAAGGCACGGCAGTCGTGGTCCCCGAGATCGTCCGCGGGGGCATGCCCGTGCCGCTCGCTCCGCGAAACGTACTCAAGGAGGCCGTCGCCAAATGGCAGGCGAAGGGTCTCGAGCCAATTGTGGGCATCGAGTTGGAGGCGTTCCTCTTCGAGCCTGACGGTGAGGGTGGGTGGAGGCCGATCAGCACCCCTGGCGCCTATGTGTATGGAACAGGCGCCGCCGTCGACCCGAGCGGGACGATCGATGAGATCATGTCGACGGCCGCCAAGGCCGGGATGAGGCTGGAGTCGGTCAACAGCGAGTACGACAACGGCCAGTTCGAGCTGACCCTTCGTTATGACGAGGCACTACAGGCGGCCGACGACGCCTTCCTCTTCAAGGTGATGGCAAAAGAGGTCGCGGTGAGTCGCGGCATGCATCTCACCTTCATGGGCAAGCCGATCAACGGCCGCGGCGGGTCGGGTCTGCACATCAACCTCTCGTTCAACGACGAGGACGGCACCAATGTCCTCTATGACGGAGACGTCGAGGACGGGCTCAGTGAGATGGCGCGCTCGGTCATCGCCGGCTTGCTCCATCACCATGTCGGGATGACCGCCCTGATGGCGCCCACGGTGAACGCATACAAGCGTCTCCAGCCCGGCTCGCTGTGCGGCTATTGGGCCAACTGGGGTTACGACCACCGCGGAGTGACCGTGCGCGTGCCCCCGGCCAGGGGGAACGGGACACGTCTCGAGCACCGGGTGGGAGACGGCTCATTGACCCCTCACCAGGGGATCGCCGCCGTGCTCACCTCGGCACTCCTCGGATATGAGAAGGGATACGAGCTGGGACCCGCCGAGACACTCGATTGCATCGACAGGGCTTCGACCGACATCGTCTGCCCGGCCTCGCTCGCCGAGGCCCTCGATGCCCTCGAAGCGGACACCGACCTGGTCGAGGCGTTCGGCGCGGGCTATGTGGATGGCTATATCACTGTGAAGCGGGCCGAGTGGGCGCGCTATGAGAAATGGACCACCGATTGGGAGATGAGCGAGTACCTCCCCTTTCTGTGATGGGCGCATTCTTGTTCCCCCAGACCCCGAGCGGGCGATCGTCGCTGATTCCGCCCCCGCCATGGCACTACTCGGGTGAGATGATCACCGTCGAGTATCGCACCCACCCCGAGCGGGTGGCCGAGCTGTTGCCGGATGGCGCCGGCCTCAGCTCGGAAGACCCCGGGGCGGTCGCACTGATCTGGGCCGACTGGCAGAGTTGTGGGGACGACTTCGCGGAGATAGTCGACCCGGTGCGCGGCCAGTACAAAGAGTGCTTCGCCGTGATCCGTTGCGAGTGGCGGGGGGAGTCGTGGAGCCGGTGCCCGTTCATCTGGGTCGACAAGGACTTCGCCATGGTCCGTGGTTATCACCAGGGCTATCCCAAGAAGCTCGGTGACATATGGATGACCCGGCCGATCACGGTCGGCCGCGCCGGTCCCCGTCTCGAGGAAGGTGGCGTCTTCGGGGCGACCCTGAGCGCTGCCGGTCACCGGATCGCCAACGCCCGCTTGCGGCTCATGCATCGGACCGATTCGCCTGGCTTCGTCAACGCTCACCCCATGCTGCACAATCGCTACTGGCCGGCGATCGAGTCCGATGGCACCGCGTCGATGGACGAGTTGGTGACCATGCGCGGCTATGACGGCGAGGTGGCCGACGTATGGGCGGGAGAGGCACATCTGGAGTTGTTCGACTCCCCGACCGAGGAGCTGTCCTATCTCGAGCCGCTCGAGATCATCGGCGGTTTCTATCACCGGGTGGGGGTGTCCTGGAAGGGCGGCACAACACTCGAGACGCGATGAGCGCCGAGGAGATCGTCTTGGTTGGCGCCGGTGCGATCCTCGCCATAGCCGTGGTGTCGGGACGTCTCGAAGGCGTGTGGCTCACCGAGCCACTCGTGATCACCGGGCTGGGGGTGATCGCCGGGTTTGCCCTGCTCGATGAGCCGATCGACCTGGAGACCCCGCTTCTCCTCACCTTTCTCGAGCTGACTCTGGCCCTGGTCCTCTTCAGCGATGCCTCTCGGATCGATGTTGCCCGTCTTCGCAGCGGCTACACGTGGCCATTGCGGATGTTGCTGATCGGGATGCCCGTGGTCATCGTCCTCGGTGCGGCGCTTGCCGGGTGGTACCTGAGTCTGCCGCTGGGGATCGCCCTGCTCATCGGGGTTCTCCTTGCTCCGACCGATGCCGCCTTGGCGGAGCCTGTGCTGGTGGCCGAGAAGGTCCCACCTCGGGTGCGTCAGGCGATCAACATCGAGTCTGGCCTCAACGACGGGCTGGCCGTGCCGGCGTTGCTCATCGCCATCGGGCTCATCGAGTCCGAGACGGGTCAGACGGGTGGTGAGGCTGCGGGTCTCGTCATGTCACAGCTCGGGATCGGGATCGTCGGAGGGATCGTCCTGGGATGGCTCGGGGCCAGGCTGATCGGCACCGGCACCGAGTCAGGGTGGATGAACCCCCTTCATCAGAAGATCGCCGCCGTCGCACTCGCCCTCGTGGGGTTCGCCGGCGTGCAGCTTCTGGGTGGATCGGGCTTTATCGCCGTCTTCATCGCCGGCGGTCTGATGAGCCACCTGATCCGGCCACGTTGCGAGTATCTCTACGAGTTCGCCGAGGCCGAGGGTCACCCCTCGTCCTGGTGGCTTTCTTCATCGTCGGCGCCGGCCCCGGGTTGACCGCGATCCAGGATGGTCTGGCCACTGAGGCGATCGTGGTCGCCCTGGTCTCGCTGCTCGTGCTCCGCCCCGCCTCCATAGCCCTTGCTTTGATCGGCCAGCGGCTTAGTGGAGCGACCGTCGCCTTCCTCGGATGGTTCGGGCCGAGGGGTCTGGCCACCGTGGTCTTCGTGCTGGTCGCCGCCGAGGAGCTGGAGGGGGTCCCGCCGATCGTCTCAGAGACGGTCACCGCCGTGGTCCTCGCCTCGATAATCGCCCACGGGCTGTCGGCCGTTCCGATGACGAGCTGGCTTGCCGCCCGGAACGCGGCGATGCCGGAGGGCATGCCCGAGATGGGAGAGGCATTTGACCATCCCATGAGGCGGGTTAGCGGCGCGTAGTCAGTCCGTTGTGCCCTGGGATATCTGCAGCGTCTTCAGATCCGAGTGGAAGTCGAGGGCGTAGTCACCACCCTCCCTCCCGATCCCGGAGATCCGGCACCCGCCGAACGGCGCTGTGAGGTCTCTCACCAGGAAAGTGTTCACCCAGACCGTCCCCGCCCTGATGGCGGAGCCGACCCGATGTGCCCGCTCCTCCGAACCGGTGTACACGATGCCGGAGAGCCCGTACTCGGTGGAGTTGGCCAGGGCGATCGCCCCGGCCTCGTCGGGGAACGTCTGGAATGTGAGAACCGGGCCGAACACCTCGCGTTGCACCACCTCGGAGTAGTTGTCCTTCGGCCGGATGAGAGTGGGCTCATACCAGAGCCCGTCGTCCTTCCAGCGCGAGCCACCCCGGATGATGGTGTCCCCGGCCTCCCGGGCGCGCGCCACGAACCCTTCGACTCGGGCCAGATGATTGGGGTGGATCATCGGGGAGATAGTGGTCGACGGGCTGCGGCTGTCTCCCAGTACGTGTTTGTCCGTGTAGGCGTTGAACAGGTCGAGGAACTCGGTGGCGACGGCCTCTTCGACCAGGAGCCTCGTCCCGGCGAGACAGACCTGCCCGGAGTCGTCGAACTGGCCGGCAGCCTTGCGGGCCGCGGCGTCCAGGTCCGCATCTGCAAAGACGACCAGCGGCCCCTTTCCCCCGAGCTCGGCGGTGAAGGGGACGATGTTGCGTGCCGCGGTGACACCGATGTGACGTGCGGTCTCGGGTGATCCGGTGAACGAGATCCGGCGCACCCGCCGATCGCCGACGAGGGCGGCACCAACCTCTTCACCGATTCCCTGGACGACGTTGAGCACCCCGGGGGGGAGATCGGCTTCCTGGGCGAGGTCGGCGAGGATCGACGCCGAGAGAGGCGCCCATTCCGCCGGTTTGAGGATCACCGGGTTGCCGGCGGCCAGGGCCGGGGCGACCTTCCAGGTGGACAAGAGCCAGGGTGCGTTCCACGGTGTGATGATGACGGCGGGGCCTGCCGGCATCCGTTCCACGAAGTTGTCGGTCCCTTTGGACGACCAACGTCGACCGACGTACCCGGCGGCCAGGTCCGCATATGCCCGGAGGTTCTCGGCACCACGATGGATCACCCGGGTTTGGAGACTCTCGAGCAACATCGCCATGTCGGCACACTCGACGGTTGCCAGGTCGTCGATGTTCTCGTCGATCAGGTCGGCCAATCGATGCAGACGGGCGGCACGCTCGCCTGAGGTGAGCGCCGACCAACGGGGGAAGGCGTCGACGGCAGCGGTGACTGCCCGGTCGGCGGTCAACGCGTCGCCACGCGCCACGTCTGCGAGTTTCCAGTCCCAGTCGAGTGGTGAGCGGACCTCGAACGTCGAGCCCGAGGGAACCCGCTTTCCACCGATGTAATGATCGGGGGAGACGGCTATGTCGGAGACTTCGGCTCTAGGTGAGGGCAATTTCGGCTCAAGGAGGGTCGTTGGGAACCCAGGATAAACTGCCCGACCCAATGCCCCGACCGCTCAGTGATCACGATCCGGAGGTGGTGCTCGAGGCCGAACGCGACATCCGGACGGCCCTCGGCGACCAGCCACTCGATTTCGAGGCGCTGGCAGCAGTCTCCAACATCTATCGGGCAGCCAATGCGGTCCGCAACCGGATGGAGCAAGAGGTGCTGTCATCGGCCGGTCTCAGCTGGGGTGGGTTCACGATCCTGTTCGTCCTCTGGGTGTGGGGCGATCGGGAGACAGCCGAGCTCGCCGAGGAATGTGGGCTCGCCAAGGGGACCCTTTCGGGCATGCTCATGACCCTCGAGAAGGCAACGATGGTGCGTCGGTCCCGGCACCCCGAGGATGGGCGCAAGGTCATCGTTCATCTCGAGGCAGCCGGTCGGGAGAAGATCGAGGCGGTCTTTCCTGTCTTCAACTCTTTTGAGACCAGATTCACCGAGCGTCTGCACCCCGATGAGAGGTATGAGCTGGCCCGGCTCCTGAGGTTGGTGACGGCCACTGCGGACGATCTTCCCCTCCTGCCCCGGTAGTACCGTGAGGTACCTGACGAGTGTCGGAGGAGTGACCAAATGGGCGAGATAGTCGGTGTGGGCCTCATCAGCCATGCCCCAACCATCATGTTCGACGAGCCGACTCGCCGTGAGCTGAACGATGGCAAGGAGATCAGCCTCGTCCCTGGTCTGATCCGGCTCCGCAACGAGGTTTTCGACAGGCTGGCGCCGGATACGATCGTGATCATCGACTCGCACTGGTTCAGCACCGTCGAGCACATCCTCTCCGCACATGAGCGTCGGGCCGGTCACATGACCTCGTCAGAGCTCCCCAGAGGCATGGCCGGCATCCCCTATGACTATCCGGGTGATCCGGAGCTGGCGAGGCTTGCCGCCCATCTGGGGGAGGAGCTGGGGACTCCCACGCATGCCTCCGACGATCAGTACCTCCCGGTCTACTACGCCACCGTCAACCTCGTGAAGTACCTGCAGAAGGACGAGCGTGTCGTGTCGGTGTCGGTGGTGCAGACAGGCGAGCCCAACGACTTCCTCACGATGGGCGAGGCGATCGGCGAGGCGGCGGCCCGTCTCGATCGTCGTGTCGTGGTGCTCGCATCGGGCGGCATGAGCCACACTTTCTGGCCGCTGTCCCAGATAGCGAAGCACGAGGCGTCGGATCCCGTTCACATAATCACCGCGGAGGCGCGAGCCGCAGACGAGGAGCGTCTGGGATGGATGAGGTCGGGCGACCATCGTCGCATCGTGGAGTCGATGGACGATTACATGACAGTCAACCCCGAAGGCGCCTTCGGCCACTATCTGATGATGCTGGGATCGGTGGGCGGCGCAGAGTGCACGGCGCGCGGTGAGCTCTTCTCGGATTATGAGAACGCCACCGGCACGGGACAGGTGCATGTTTGGTTCGGGCAGCCGTCAGGAGGCTGGACGGCCTAACCCCGGCGCCAGGCGGCGACCGTGGCACAATCGCAGTGTGGTCGCCATGAGAGAGGAAGCCAGCAGCATCCTCGGGGCCGTCGCCGGTCTGGCAGGCGCACTCGAATCGCTCGAGTTCGGTCCCGGGTGCTCCGGTCTCGCCGATAGCCGCGATCGGCTCGCCCGCATCATCCGCTTTTACCTGATACCCAGGCTCACCCGCCCTGAGAGCCGGATGAGGGTGGTGTTCGCCGGGCCGACCGGATCCGGGAAGTCGACACTGATCAACTCACTGTCCGGTCACGACGCCTCCGAGACAGGAGCGCTCCGGCCGACCACGACGGGCCCCATCATCCTCGCCTCAGAGCGGTCTGCGCCGGTTCTCTCTGAGATCGCCGGAGTGGGTTGTGAGGTGGTCTTCGGGACCGCACCCATCCTCGAGACGATGAGCCTCGTCGACACGCCCGACATCGACTCGACCGAGACGTGGCACCGTGTGATGGCCGAGACCCTGGTCGACAACGCCGACGTGGTCGTGTTCGTCACATCGGCCCTGCGATACGCCGATGAGGTGCCGTGGGAGGTGCTTCGCCGCGCGGTCTCGCGGGGCACGTCGGTCATCAATGTTCTCAACAGGGTGTCGTCGGCCACCACCGGCTCCATTGTCGACTTCAAATCTCGTCTCAACTCAGCGGGGCTCGACGGCGACGTGGTCACGATCGCCGAGCACCACGTGGCCAAGGGTTCGCATCGGGTGCCATCCCTTGCAATCCGGTCATTGTCAAGACGTCTCGACAAGCTGGCCGCGGAGAGGGATGTGGATGCCCGGAAGGCCCTGCAGCGTGCGCTCGACGCCGTGTTGGGCCAGGTCCACCAGCTCGCCGGCGCGATCGAGGACCTGAACGATGAGTTGGACGGTCTCGAGGCGGAGTTGTCGGTGCGCGCCCTGGGGCGTGTTCCTCGTCTCGCTCTCGATGGGGTTGGGGACGCGATGTGCACCCATCCCCCGTCGCCCCCTCGTCGCCGAGCGATGCGACGGTGGTCGAGGGTGAACTCGCCCGGCGCCTCCCCGGCCCACGAGCGGGAGAGACGGCTGGTCGAGCGGGTCCTGGCCGTGATCCACTCCGATCTTCGTGAGTGGCTCTCCGGTGAGGACGTCTTGCCCAGTCGTGAGATCGCGATCGGCGACCTCGTCGGCCAAGGTCTGGTGGTCGCCAGGTCGGAGGTCGAAGGATGGCTCGACTACGTCAGGCGTATCGCCCGATCGATAACGCAACGCCAGATCTGGATCGGCGAGGCGCTGCTGGTCGACTCTGTCACCGGTGGTGAGCCGTCGCCGGCGGCCGGAGTCGTGTTCGGTGATGAGACGAGGGAAGTCGTGGACCGGGCACACCGGGAGCTGATCGGGCGGATCGATGTGGTCTACGGCAGTGTCGTCGCTCAGGTCGTAAGTCAAATGCGCAGCCGGAACGGGGAGCTGGACCCGAGCCTGCTGCGGGTTGCGGCTGGTGCCGTCATGGGCACGCTCGCCTCGGCAGATGCGTGACCGACTGATCGGTCTGCTGGAGCAGGCCGACCTCGCCATCGCATCGTGCGCCGATGTCCTCGACCAATCCACCCTGGAACCCCTGATCGCCTCCGTCGCTGCGGTCAGGACCCGACTGGCCCACCCCGAGGACATAATCGTGGTGGCGCTGGCCGGGGGGACGGGCTCGGGCAAGTCCTCTCTCTTCAACGCGCTCAGCGGCGATGACCTCACCGAGGTCGGAGGTGTGCGACCCACGACGTCTCAGCCGGCGGTCGCCGTCCCGGATGCAGCGGGCGAGGCGATGGACGGGTACCTCGACCGACTC
>DASWKM010000121.1:0-5265 GCA_036396635.1 Acidimicrobiia bacterium | reverse complement strand
TGGGCACTCTTGGATCGTGGCATCGAAGCGGTGATCGCAACCTCGTTCGCCGACATCTTCAAGAACAACTCGGTCGACAACGGCCTGCTCACGGTGACGTTGCCGGCGAGCACGATCGAGGAACTGCATCGGCTCTGCTCGGACCATGAGTTGAGGGTCCGAATCTCGCTCGAGGACCTGGCCGTCACGGTCGGGGACCGGACATGGCATTTCGACATCGACACCGAGAGCCGCACCCGTCTTCTCGCCGGTTTGGACCCGATCGCGGTGACCCTCATGAGTGAGGACGCCATCTCCAGATTCGAGGCCCATCGTCCGGATTGGATGCCGTCGATCGGCTAGTGGTCGGAAGCGTAAATAGTGTGCGCGCGTCTCCGAGCCAACGGCGTCATCTGGCAAGGAGAAAGCGCGCGTCTCGCACGGGGAGCTGCGGCGAGCACTTCGACACAGCCAGGGGCGTCGAGGGCCGGGGAGACGCTACGAGTATTCACAAGACGGGCCGCTAGTAGGCATCGGGGTCGTCGAACGGCTCCGAGGTGTCCTCGAGGCGATCAGTGATCCAGGTGTCGATCTCCGACCACATATCGAACAGCCAGATCTCCTGGTCCTCGGGTGGAGGGATGGCCTCCGCGGGGACGTACCAGATCCGCACCGCGACGTGGGTGTTGATGGGAATGGCCCGCCAGATGTCACCTGGAGTGACAAAGGCCTCGAGACCGGCATGGCCGACGAAGAAGACATCGCATGGCCCGGATGCGGCCGCAAGCGCGGTCATCACGCCCTTGGAGCGCGGAGGCAGCGTGTTGTTGAGGTCCTGGGCACGCTCCGCCAGGTCGGGGCGCCCCATCTCGCGCAGCTTCTCGATCGATCGCAGATGACGTCTCTGGGTGTAATTGGCCCCCTCGGGAAAGATGACGAAGGCGTCGTTGCGGTCCAGAGTCGCGGCGACGCTGGCGATCGCCTCGATCGCGGCGTCCCGACTTCGGGAGCCACCCGGCACGAAAGCTGAGGGAAGACGGTTGATCATCACATCGATGGCAGGATCCCACTGAAGGAACTCTTTCATGACGATGCACGGTCGTCGCTTGAACCCGTTGGCGAGGGCGTCCATCAGCATCATGGAGTCACCGGGCCCGGCATGCCGGCTCAGCACCATGATCGGACGCGAGCGCTCTCCCCCGCCGGTGCGTGGCCGTGAGCCCTCGCTGACGATGGAGAGCTTGAAGGTGAATTTGGCCGACGCCACCACCCGACGCAGCATCCAGGCGAACAACCAGAAATGGGCGTCGACGAAAGCGGGCGTGCGTATCCTGAGCCCGAAGCCAGAGAGTATCCAGAGGGTGAACATCATCGTGAGTGATGCCGCCTCGACGAGCAGATAGAGGAACAGGAACCAGACGATCTTGAGGATTCGCCACTTGCCGGGAACGTATCTGGAGACGAACGCGGCTCCGAGGACGATCACGGGCAGAGTCAGGGTCGCGGCGAGGACACCCAACACGACGGCGGGCGCCAGGATGAGGCGCCGGATTGGCTTGGCGGGTGGTCTCAACCCTTGGAGATCTCCTCCAGATAGGCGATCGAGGCCCTGTAGGCGCCTTTCATCCGTTCCTCGATTCCCCCGGTGTCGTTCCATTTGAGCTGACTGCGGTCATCCCACGCCACGGGGCTCCCGGTGGGGAGCATGTGCACCTCGATGTCGTCGGTGATGTTCGCCAGCGCAGTGGCGAATCTATGACGTCGGGCAATCTCAAACGAGATCAGAGCGGCTTCGTAGAGACGCTCCGGTGCCCGCAAGGGCGACTCCAGCCTCCCCGCCTGCAGCACGTACACGACCGTGGCGCCCAGCGCGACCGCACGGCCCAGTGGAACGGAGTCGACCAGGCCACCGTCGTAGAAGTGCTCGCCGTCGATCTCCACCGGCGGAAACAGGGCAGGCACCGCCGAGGAGGCGAGCAAGGCATCCACCAGTGGACCTCTGACGAACCAGCGCTCGGCGAACTTCTCTATCGACGCTGCGACACACTGGAACGGGGTTTGCAGATCCTCGATGAGAGTGTCGGGGTGAATCGCCTTTTCGATCACTCGTCGCAACTCTGCAGTCTCGTGCAGAGAGGGTTTGAGTGTTGCCACCCGTATCGCTCGGTCGAAGAATCGGGTCTGGAAGAGGTCCGCCCTGGTCGCCTCCTCCCAGAAACCGGTGAGCCGATCTACGCCTTCCCTCCCGGGATAGTCGGCGATGACGGCGCCGTTGAGGGCACCGATCGAGGTCCCGAGTATGAGGTCGGGCTCGATCCCGACCTCGTCGAGGGCTTGGATCATGCCTACCTCGACTGCCCCCCAGCGTCCCCCGCCCCCGAGGACGAAGGCCGTCGTCATCCGCTGTCCTCCTCGATGTACCACTCGGTGAAGTCGTAACATCGCCCATCTTCGGCAAACCGGATGACGAACAGGTTCCGGTAGCTGGCCGGGGGCGCGAAATAGTGCGTGCGTCCGGTGACGACTGCCAGCTCGTCGGTCTCGACGAGGGGGAGCCACTCGAAGTCCCAGTTGTCCTCGGAGTCGTCGATGTCCCGCCAGTTGGCGACGATCTCGTCCACGCCGTGCCACTCCCCGTCGGCAGTCTGCGGGTCATAGACGGCCTCCTCGGTGAACAGGGCCCTTATGTGATCCGGGTCATTGCTGCTCCAAGCGAGCACATAGCCGTCCATCCATCGGTCCAATCGATCAGTCATCGTCCATCGAAGTTAGCGCCGGATTAGCTCGCGTCACCCGCCATCATCTGAGGTATGGCCGGCCGGCGAACCAACCTCGCCCTTCTCGGGTTTGCGGTAGTGGCGCTCCTGAGCGGGATCGGTGCGTTCCTGGTGGGCACCCCAGCGGGTCGGTGGGTCGTCGTCGCTCACGGAGTCGTTGCCCTGGCAATCATCGTCCTGATGCCCTGGAAGGGGATGATCGTTCGCAGAGGCGTAGCCAGGGTGCGACCCGGACGGGCTATGTCGATCGTTCTCACGGTGGTGACGGTGGGTGCGATCGCCACCGGGGTCGTGCTAGTGACCGGGATGGCGGAGAGCATCGGTCCCGTGACCACGATGCAGCTCCATGTTTCGCTGGGTCTCTTGATGGTGTCGCTGACCTTGGTCCACACGCTGCAACGCCCGGTCCCTTTCCGTCGCGCCGACCGGAGCCGACGCAATCTCCTCAGGGCAGGCGGTGTGCTCGCCGCCGCCGGTGGCCTGTGGCTGAGCGTCGAGGGATTTCTCGACGCAGTCGGGGCCCGTGGCGGTGCTCGCCGGTTCACCGGGTCGCACGAGATCGTCGAACCGGCGCAAGTGCCGATCACCCAGTGGCTCAACGATCGCGTCCAACATCTCGATCGTGTTGCTCATCATGTCGTCATGGGAGATCAGTCGATGACGGTGGCGACCTTGGAGAGCGGGGGTGATGTGGTCGAAGCCACCCTCGACTGCACCGGTGGTTGGTACACCACCCAACCCTGGAGCGGGACCCGTCTCGATCGAGTGCTCGAGGGACTGGCCGGCGAGAGCATCGTGGTCCGCTCCGCATCCGGGTATTGGAGACGGTTCCCATTCGACCAGGCAAGCTGGCTGCTCCTGGCCACCCACATGGCAGGGGAGCCTCTCAGCGACGGTCACGGCGGGCCGGTGAGACTTGTCGCACCAGGTCGCCGTGGCTACTGGTGGGTGAAATGGGTTGTGTCCGTCGAGGTGGATGATCGACCCTCATGGTGGCAACCACCCCTGCCCACCGCGTAGAGGTAGGGGTCTGTCGCGTAAATAGTGTGCGCGTGTCTCCGAGCCAACGGCGTCATCTGGCAAGAAGAAAGCGCGCAGTCGCAGCCGGGGAGCTGCGGCGAGCACTTCGACGCAGCCAGGGGCGTCGAGGGCCGGAGAGACGCCACAAGTATTTATGAGACGGGCTACTACCGTCGCCGCTCTCATGGACTTCATAATCGACGAGCCGGTTCGGGGCGCCATAGGCGACATGCGTGGCCTCCCGGTGTCGGGTCTGGAGGCAACGCGACGTTATGTGCGCGGTGAGTTACCCGGCCCGCCGATCTGGCGCCTGACCGGGTTGAGGGCAACGGAGGCGGGTTCGGGAAGACAACCTTCTCGATGCCGATCACTCGCTGGCTCGAGGACCCTTTTGGAATCGTCTGGGCGGGGACTTGGGCGCTTTTCGCCGACGCCCCGCTGGCCTCGGCGATATGGACCGGTCTCCCACCCGGCAAGGTGGTAACGACCTCGGAACTCAATCTCTCATTCGTCAGGCCCATCACCCGCGAGACCGGGAACATCATCGGTCGGGCGACCAGCATCCACCAGGGCCGTCAGGTTGGGCTGTCGGCCGTTGAGATCTCCGACCGTCATGGCCGGACCATGGGTTACGGGACCACCCGATGTCTGATCGTCGACATCCCCGTCGATGCCGATGCCGATTATCCCGAGCCCGACACCGGGCCGACCGATCCCCCCGATCCATACCTCCGGGAGGCACCCACCGATAGCTACTTCGACCTGGCCAGCGTGCTGGAGGGTGAGCCGATCGAGATTCAGCGTCGCATCATCGCCGGCGAGGTCACACCGAACATCATGCGTCTGACCGGGGCCCGTTGGGATGATCCCCAGCGAGGACGGACCACGGTCAGGATCCCAACGTCAGCGTGGTTCTCCGCAGGTGGTCCCGCCCTCTATGGAGGGGCGCTCGCCTGGTTCCTCGAGGCAGCGATGGGCGGAGCGGTGTACTCGTCACTCGGCCCTGGCCAGGTGTTCGGCACGTTGGACATGAACGTGCGTTTCACGCGACCTGCCTATATAAACAGCGGCGACCTCACCGTGACCGCCGAGGTCCAGCACATGGGGAGACAGGTTCGAATCGCCTCAGCGGAGATGACGGATGCAGCCGGAAAACGCGTGGCGATGGCGACCAGCTCGGCGCTGGTGGTCGAGGGCGGAATCCGCGCCCTGATGCAGGGATGGATCGCCGATGAGGTGCTACAGGCCTAGTGGTCTGTCCCGGCCACTAGTCGCTCGCTTCGTGCCTGAACGAGACCTTCACCTTGGCCCGATATGCGGCCACGGAGCCGTCGTCGATTTGAAGATCGAGCTCGACGACCTCTGCGATCCGCAGGTCGCGGACCGACTTCGCCGCGGTCTCGACAGCCGACTTGGCGGCATCCTCCCATGACTGTGTGCTGGTGCCCACCAGCTCGATCACCTTGTAGACGGACATTGCTCCTCCTCG
>DASWKM010000120.1:0-20662 GCA_036396635.1 Acidimicrobiia bacterium | reverse complement strand
GAGGCGATGGGCGGGAACGGCGAGGTCGTGGACGAGCTCGGGGACCTGGTCTTCTCGGTGGTCAACCTGTCGAGGCACCTCGGTGTCGACCCAGAGATCGCCCTCCGCCGGGCCACCGACCGTTTCGAGACCCGTTTTCGCCGTATGGAGTCACAGGGACCATTGCGGGACTTGTCCCTCGATGAGCTAAACGACCGGTGGGAGGCGGCCAAGGTCGTCGAGCTCCCGTAGTACTCAGAAGATCTCTCGAGCGGTGGTAGCTTGGCGTGTCCAGGCCATCGGTCCAGCAGAATGAGCAGCCTCACCATCGAGCGAATCCACGCGCGACAGGTCCTCGACTCACGGGGTAACCCAACCGTCGAGGCCGAAGTCTTCACCAATGGGGGCTTTGGCCGCGCCATCGTCCCTTCGGGGGCTTCCACCGGGACTCATGAGGCCGTTGAGCTGCGTGATGGTGACGATGCCTACGGCGGCAAGGGCGTCGACAAGGCCCTGTCACACATCTCCCAGACGATCGCACCCGCCCTCGTCGGGCGGGACGTCACCAAACAGGAGGCCATCGACATGACGATGGCCGACCTCGATGGGACCCCGAACAAGGCAAACCTCGGGGCCAACGCCATCCTCGCCGTCTCGTTGGCGGTGGCACGGGCGGCAGCGGCCACCGTCGGGCTCCCTCTCTTCCGTTATCTGGGCGGGCCGTCGGCGCGGGTGCTCCCGGTCCCCTGTCTCAACGTTCTCAACGGCGGTGCCCATGCCGCCAATTCGGTCGACATCCAGGAGTTCATGTTGGTCCCCGCAGGGTTTCCCTCCTTCTCGGAGGCCCTGCGCGCCGGGGTGGAGGTTTATCACGCCATGAAGCGAGTGATGGCGGGGCGAGGTCTGGCCACCAACGTCGGGGATGAGGGCGGGTTCGCCCCCGATCTCGCCACCAACGAGGCGGCCATCGAGCTCCTCATCGAGGGGATCGAGGCCGCCGGATACCAACTCGGCGACCAGATCGCCTTGGCGCTCGATGTGGCGGCCACCGAGATCTATCGCGAAGGGCACTACAAGCTGGAGGGCAAGGACCTCTCGTCCGAGCAGATGGTCGATTACCTGGCCGGGCTGGCCGATTCCCACCCGTTGGTCTCCATCGAAGACGGCATGTCGGAGGACGATTGGGACGGCTGGATCGGCCTGACTGCACGGCTCGGGGATCGGGTCCAGCTGGTGGGCGACGACATTTTCGTCACCAACACCGACATGCTGCGCCGGGGGATAGCCGAGGGAGCCGCCAACGCCATTCTGATCAAGGTCAATCAGATCGGTTCGGTGTCGGAGACCCTTCACACCATGCAGATGGCCGGGAGGGCCGGCTTCGCACAGATGATCAGCCACAGGAGCGGGGAGACCGAGGACACGTTCATCGCCCACCTCGCGGTGGCGACGAATGCCGGCCAGATCAAGACCGGTGCACCGGCGCGGGGGGAGCGCACCGCCAAGTACAACCAACTCCTCCGGATCGAGGAACAGCTCGGGGAAGCGGCGCGATACGCCGGCTGGGACACCTTCGGCAGATGAGACTGCTCCGTCGCCCGGGGCCTGCTCTCGCCACCCTCCTCATCCTGTTGATGGGGTCAGCCTTCCTCACCCAGGTCGTCCCATATCGCCAGATCCTCGATTCGCAGGACCAGGTGGCCAGTGCCCGCAGCCAGCTGGCCGCACTGGAAGCGGACAATTCGGCTCTCCAGGCGGATGTGGATGCCCTTCAGACCGATGCCGAGGTGGAGAAGCTGGCCCGTGAGAAGCTCGGCTACGTCCGCCCGGGCGAGACCGCCTATGTCGTCCTCGATCCTCCTGGTACCGAAGAGCCTGCTCCTGTCGAGGCCGCGCCTCCGCCAAGCGAGGACAAGACGTGGGTCGACATGGTCTGGGAGTTTCTGACCGGTGCCGACATAGAGTCCTGACATGAGCAGAGGGGATGATCGGCAGGTCATCCAGGCACAGATCGGGCGTCCGCTTCGGGCAGACTCCGAAGTGGTGGCTCGGTGTCACCTGGACCAGCCTGTTGTGGTGAGGGTCCCCCCCCGACTCGACGACGGGACACCGTTTCCGACTCTCTACTGGCTGACGTGCCCACTCGCGGTCACCAGGATCGGCCGGCTCGAAGGCTCCGGTGGGGTGAGGAGGATGGATGCGAAGGCTGAGTCCGATCCGAGCTTTGGTCGCGCCCTGGACGATGCCCAGGCATCGTATGCCGCCGAACGGGACGGTCTCGCCCCCCCCGACGAGGGGCCCATGCCCGCGGGCGGCGTTGGGGGCTCCGACAAGGGCGTGAAGTGCCTCCATGCCCATTACGCCCATTCCAAGGGTGGCGGCGACAACCCGGTTGGCCGTCTGGTCGCCGAATGGATCGAGCCGCTCGATTGCCTGGTCCCTTGTGTCGTCGACGGAGGGCTGAACCCGGAGTGGGTCAACCGACCGTGAAGGTCGGGGTCGTCGACATCGGCACCAACTCGATGCGTCTCCTCGTTACCGATGGCACCCGCGACCACGGTCGTTGGGTCGAGGTGACGGGACTGGGTCGGGGGATCGATCGGACCGGGGCGCTGTCCGAGCCTGCCATCGAGGCCACCCTCCAGACACTGCGCCGATTCGGGCAGCAGATGGATGATGGCGGGGTTTCGGTGCGTGCGGCCATCGCCACCTCGGCCACGCGTGACGCTTCGAACCGCGAGCAGTTCCTCGATCGCGCCGAGCGGGCGCTCGCAGTGCGTCCCGAGATGATCTCTGCGGAGCGGGAGGGCCGGCTGGCCTATGCCGGGGCAACGTCGGATCTGACCGCCGACACGGTCTCGCTCGTCTGTGACATCGGGGGAGGCAGCACGGAGTTCGTCGAGTCGAACCGGGTCACGTCCGTCGACATCGGCTCGGTCCGGCTGACCGACCGTCTCCTGGGGCAGCGACCGCCATCCCCGGAGGAACTCGCCCGGGCACGAGAGCACGTCAGGCGGTTGTTCGCCGATGTGGCGTCGGTGACCGTGGGCGAGGTGGTTGGGGTGGCGGGTACGTGGACCAGCATCGCGGCGATCGACCTCGACCTCCCCGCCTACGACCGCGACCTGGTACACCATCACTCCCTCCCGGCGTCACGGGTGACCGCATTGGTGACCAAGCTGGCGAGCATGACCGTGGAGGAGACCGCATCCATCCCATCCCTGGACCCGGCTCGGGCCCCGGTGATCCTCTCCGGGTCGGTCGTCGCCGAGGCGGCCTACGGTGCCCTTGGTGTGGAATCGGTCCTCATATCGGAGCGGGACACACTCGACGGCCTCGCCGCCGAGTTGTTGGCCCTAGCCTGATCCAGAACGGTCTGAGCCCCCGGCCCGGGTGGCGGAATCGGTAGACGCGAGGGGCTTAAACCCCCTTGAGCCCAATGCGGCTCGTGTGGGTTCGACCCCCACCCCGGGCACCACGAAGGCCCGCAGCGGTGAGCTGCGGGCCTTCGAGAAAAGGACGTGGGACCCGGGCCGGTGGGTGGGGGAGGGGAGAGGAACCGGGCCCGAGTCCCACGATGAGTTGATCGATCGTCCTCCCCATATGTCAGGCAAACGAGCATCGCTCCCGATACTGGAACCTCCGATCAACCCCGTGACGCGAGTGTACTTGATCCCGCTGGTCAACCAACTCAACCGGTTGAGGTCCCCACAAAGCATTAGTTTCCGACCGATGAAGGTCTCCGTTCATGGCTGAGTATCCATCCGAATACGAGCTCGAGGTCGCGCTTCGCGACGGCGGTAGCGCGCGGGTTCGGCCTATGCGCCCCGATGACGACCAGAACGTCAAGGCGTTCTTCGAGAGACTCGGCCCCGAGTCTCGTTACTACCGGTTCTTCCGCGTCAAGAACACGCTGGAGCCCGCCGAGATCGAGCACTTCACCCACCTGGACTACCAGGACCGGATGGCTCTCATCGCCCTTCTGGATGACGAGATGATCGCGGTGGGCAGGTATGACCGCGAATCCAAGGATCCCGATGTGGCCGAGGTGGCTTTCGCAGTCGTCGACGACCATCAGGGCCGTGGATTGGGCACGATGCTGCTCGGTCTGCTCACCGGCTACGCCAGATCGCAGGGGATCAAGGGCTTCCGGGCCTACGTGCTCGGCGAGAACCGCCAGATGATGCGGGTGTTTCGCAACTCGGGATACGAGTTGTCCCGCACACTGGACTCCGGCGTGTTCACAGTCGACTTCCCGGTCGAGGAGAGTGAGACCTCTCTCGCCGCCGAGGCCGATCACGAGAAGCGGGCCGTGGCTGCCACGCTGCTCCCCTTGTTCTTCCCGAGGTCGATAGCGGTGATCGGTGCCTCGAACGACCCGGCCTCGATCGGGGGAAGGCTCTTCAACAACATCCTGTCCGAAGGGTTCACCGGCCCTCTCTACCCGGTCAACCCCACGTCGAAGGTGGTTCGCTCGGTCCGGGCCTACCCCACCATTCTCGACGTCCCCGATGAGGTCGATCTTGCTTTCATCGTGGTCCCGCAACGTTTCGTGATCGAGGTCGCCGAGCAGTGCGCCCAGGCGGGAGTGCGTGGCGTGGTGGTCATCTCGTCGGGTTTCTCCGAGGTTGGCACCCAGGGGGCAGCCGATGAGGAGCGTCTGGCGGAGGTAGCGCACAGATCGGGGATGAGGTTGGTCGGCCCCAACTGCATGGGCCTGCTCAACACCGCTCCGGCGGTGCGGCTCAACGGCACCTTTGCCCCGGTCTACCCACCGGCCGGGAACGTGGCGATGTCATCACAGTCGGGAGCCCTCGGGGTGGCGATCCTCGACTACGCCACCCGCAACAACATCGGGATCTCCCAGTTCGTCTCCGTCGGCAACAAGGCCGACGTGAGTGGCAACGACCTGTTGCTGGCATGGGAAGACGATCCCGAGACTGATGTGATCACTCTCTACCTGGAGTCGTTCGGCAACCCATCCAAGTTCTCCAGGATTGCGAGGCGGATCGGCAGACGGAAGCCGATCATCGCCGTCAAATCGGGCAGGACCCCTGCAGGCAGCCGGGCTGCATCCTCACATACCGGTGCACTCGCCTCCTCTGATGAAGCGGTGACGGCGCTGTTCCGTCAGGCCGGGGTCATCAGGGTGGACACCATCGAAGAGCTGTTCGCCACGGCGAGCCTCCTCGCCAATCAACCTGTGCCGTCCGGGCACCGGGTGGGAATCGTCACCAACGCCGGAGGCCCGGGGATCATCGCCGCCGACGCGATGGAGTCCCAAGGTCTCGTAATCTCCGAGCTGTCCGACGATCTCCGGGCAATCATCGCGGCACGTCTGCCCGCCGAGGCATCGACCAGAAACCCGGTCGACCTCATTGCTTCGGGAGGACCGCAACAGTTCGAAGAGGTCACCACCTTCCTTCTCACATCGGGTGAGGTCGACGCGGTGGTGGTCATCTATGTGCCGACTTCCTTCGAGGGGGCGGCCGGGGTGGCCCAGGCGCTGCGTCGCTGCCAGGACTCTTATCAGGGGGAGGTGCCGCTCCTGTCTGTGTTCATGCAGACGGAGGCCGCCAGCGCAGCTCTCACCGGTGACAGCGATCATCGATCGATCCCCACCTACACCTTCCCGGAGGCTGCCGCTCACGCACTCGCCCGTGCGGTCCGACATGGCGAGTGGCGCCGCCGTGACCCCGGAACCGAGCTGAGGCTCGAGGAGCCCGCGCTGACTCAGATCCGGTCGATCGTCGATGCTGCCCTCGACCGTCTTGGAGATGAGGGGGGCTGGATGGACCCCGGTGAGATCGACGCGTGCCTTGAGGCGGCGGGTCTCCGCACACCGGTGACCGCCGTCACCAAGAGCGTCACGGAAGCCCAGGAAGAGGCGGCCGAGATCGGTGGTCTTGTCGTGCTCAAGGTGATGAGCAAGGACGCACTCCACAAATCGGACGTGGGGGGCGTCGTGCTCGGTGTCGAGGGTGCGGACCAGGTGGCGGCGGCGTTCGAGAAGGTGACCGGCGTTGTCGAGACGTGGGACGGGGTCGTGGTCCAAGAGCTCATCCCGGGTGGCCATGAGGTGCTGATCGGCATGGCCCAGGACCCGAACTTCGGGCCGATGGTCGTATTCGGCCTGGGTGGTGTGTACGTGGAGCTGCTCAAGGATGTCTCGTTCCGCCTCCATCCCATCACCGATGTCGACGCGGCCGAGATGATCTCGGAGACCAAGAGTCACAAGCTCCTCGAGGGCTACCGCAACAACCCCGAAGGTGACATGGCTGCCCTGCGAATCGCCTTGCAGAAGGTCTCCGCCCTGATCGATGTCGTCCCCGAGCTCGACGAGATGGACCTCAACCCGGTCAAGGTGCTTCTGCCGGGAGAGGGGATCTGTGTGGTCGACGCCCGGATGAGGCTGAAGAAGGTCGCCCCGGGAAGGCTGGCCAGGCTGAGGGACTTGCCCGGGGTGACCAGCAAACCTCACGTATAAGGTCGCGCCATGGAATTCGTTGAGCTCACAATCGACGGCGCGGTGGCGCTGGTTCGTCTCAACCGCCCTCCGGTCAATGCCCTGTCCGAGCAGGTGGCGATAGACCTCATGGAGGCATTCACCAGGTGTCACGACCCATCGATCAGGGCGGTCGTGGTGACGGGCCGGCCTCACTTCGCGGCTGGGGCGGATATCAAGGGATTCAAGAAGACATATGAGAAGGGAGGGAGGGAGACAACTGCCGGCATGCTCCTCGAGGCAATCAAGGCCCTCGACGACCTCCCCAAGCCGACGATCGCCGCAGTCCACGGCTATGCGCTGGGTGGTGGGTGCGAGCTGTCACTCGGCTGCGACTTCCGATACATGGCCGAGGATGCCCGCATTGGCCAGCCCGAGATCCTGCTGGGTCTCATCCCGGGTGCTGGAGGCACCCAGAGGCTGCAACGTGTAGTCGGGTTCCAGAGGGCCAAGGACCTCGTCTACACCGGGCGTCAAGTCGATGCGGAGGAGGCGCTGAGAATCGGCTACGCAGACAAGATCGCCCCCGCCGAGGATGTCCTCGGCATGGCCATGGCCGACGCCGCCGTTTGGGCCACCAAGGCCACTGCCGCCATCGCCGCCGCCAAGCGCGCCTTGGCGGCAGGACGGGGGGTCACACTCGCGCAAGGCTTGGCCATCGAGCAGGAGGGTTTCCAGGTGACGTTCGCCACCGAAGATGCCATGGAAGGGGTCACCGCCTTCGTGGAGAAGCGGGAGGCAACGTTCAAGGGGAGCTGAGCAGGCACCGTGGGCTCGATCTAACGGGCCCCGATACGTGCTGAGCAGGGGCGGTTGCACACCAGATTGGATGAGCCGATCTAACGGGCCCCAATACGTGCTGAGCAGGGGCGGTTGCACACCAGATTCGATGACTGGGTCTAGTGGGCTCCGATACGTGCGTTTGGGACGCTCACGGGGAGGTGAGCAACGTCTCGACCGCGCCCAACTCTTGGCCGGCGAGCTGATGTGCTGGTCGGTCGGTCCCGTACAGAGTGGTTATCAGCCGATCTTCACCGTCGATATAGAGGATCCCGTCGAGTGTGTTGAGTTGATGAGTGATCCCTCCTCCTACCAAGTTCTTGCGCTCGGGACTCTCGTCGATCAGGAACAGAAGCAGCCGCTCACCTTCGTCGGCCATTGCGACACCGTTCTGCTCGAACCGCATTGTGCGATTCCCCGCCCCATCGGTTAAGAAGCCCTCCCACAGAATCGTTATGGCGGAAGGCTTGGAGCCGACCACGCTCCGCTCCGGTTCCACCGTGACGATGAAGTATTCCGACGGGAGCGGATCCTCGGGGTCGGGGAACCCGATCGAGTTCACCGCTATCACCCCACCGATGACCAGAGGGGTATCAGACGAACATACGCTCTGCCCCTGGAAGCTCGTTCTGAGTTCAATAAGCCCCTCCGTTCACGTGGCAAGAAACGGCACCGATCCAAGTGTCTACTCTCTCTCTCTCTCTCTCTAAGTCAAGAGCCTTTTGATGGCGTGTTGGGTGAGACCACTACCTCACGGCGTCATACCATCATGGCCCGATGAGCCGAGCGCCGTAACAGGGACGTTCACGCGGAGCCGAGCAGCTCTTCAAGGCGGCGCAGATTGGCCCGCCAGACGGCCGCCAGGACAGGGCGCGCCAACCAGGAGGTGACACCCCCTCCCAACCACCAGGGAAACCGGAGCGTCTCGTCCCAGGTGACCAGGGTGCCGTCAGCGGTGGGGATTGCCGACAACGTCCCCACACCCGTCACCACGCCGTGGTGGGTCACGTCGATCGACCTGCCCTCGTCCCAACCGACCACCTCGAGGACGTCGACGGTCCGAAATGGACCGACGCGTGTCTCGACTCTCATCCGGGTGCCAACCCCGTGGGTCTGCTCGGAGATGAACACCATGGAGCGAATGTCTCCCATCCATCTGGCATGTGTGCCCAGGTTGGCCAAGACGCCCCACACGGCGTGGTGTGGGACTGCCATCTTCCTGGTCACCAATATGCGGGCCATAGCTCGACGTGTGACAATATCGGCCGATGATCTATCTCGATCACGCTGCAACCACTCCGATGCGCCCCCAGGTTTGGGAGGCGATGGCTCCGTTCGCCTCCGAGTCCTACGGCAACCCTTCCGGGGTCCATGGCATCTCACGGACCGCCAAGAACGCCCTCGAGGACTCACGGGAGCTTCTCGCCGCCCTGATCGGGGCGAACCCGATGGAGGTCGTGTTCACCTCGGGCGGCACCGAGAGCGACAACCTGGCCATCAAAGGCGCCGTCCTCAGTAGCTCGAATCCTCAAGGCATGGTCACCGCGGCCATCGAGCACGAGGCCGTGCTGGAGACGGCGGACTTCCTCAAGCGGCTGGGCATGCCGGTGAGCATCGTCGGTGTGGGCTCCGAGGCCCGTGTCTCTCCTGACGAGGTTGCCGATGCCGTCACGGACGACACGGCAATCGTCTCGGTGATGCTGGTCAACAACGAGACGGGGACCGTCCAGGACATAGCTGCCATCTCCGCGGCGGTGAAGGGCGCCAACCCCTCGACGCTGGTCCACACCGACGCCGTGCAAGCGTTCGGCTGTGAGCACATCGACGTCGAGGCTCTCGGTGTTGACCTCTTGACGATCTCGGCCCACAAGTTCGGTGGGCCCAAGGGCTCGGGGATCCTCTATGTCAGGGAGGGCACCGCCCTCGAGCCCGTGCTCCACGGCGGAGGTCAGGAGCTGGGTCGGCGCTCCGGGACCCACGATGTGGCCGCGGCGGTAGGCATGGCGACGGCCGCCAAGCTGGCGCTGGACGATCGAGCTCGCTTCCAGACCGAGATCCGCGCGATTCGCGACGGTTTCGAGAAGAGGCTGACAGCCGCCCTGCCGGACGCCGTCGTCAACAGCCCGGTCGAGGGTCGATCGTCCCATCATCTCAACATTCGCTTCCCCTCCGTCCGCAACGAGACTCTGCTCATGCTCCTCGACCAGAGGGGCGTTGCCGCGTCGGCCGGGTCGGCCTGCCAGTCGGGGGCGGCCACCGTTTCGCACGTCCTCGAGGCTATGGGGCTCACCCCCGACCAGGCGAGGGAGAGCGTTCGTTTCACCTTTGGATGGACCTCGACCGGCGGGGAGGCCGACGATGCAGCCGACATCGTCATCGACCTGGTCCGAAGGCTCAGTTGAGAGCTCTCGTCGCCATGTCCGGGGGCGTGGACTCCTCGGTTGCGGCCGCTCTCTTGAAGGATGAGGGCCACGAGGTGATGGGGGTGACCCTCAAGCTGTGGGCCGGGCCAAATGGCGAGGCGCCGACCGCAGGCTGTTGCACCGTCTTAGACGCCGAAGATGCCCGGCGGGTGGCAGCCCAGCTCGACATCCCTTATTACGTCCTCGACTACACCGACGACTTCAGAGGCGGTGTAGTCGACCGTTTCGTGCACGACTATGCCGCCGGGCGCACGCCCAACCCATGCATCGAATGCAACCGCACCGTCAAGTTCGACCGGCTGTTGGCCAGGCTTGACGACCTGGAGTGCGACGTGCTGGTGACGGGGCACCATGCACGAACCCGCCGGGTGGACGGTGTTTGGAATCTGATAAGGGGCGCCGACCGCGCCAAGGATCAGTCCTATGTGCTGTCGATGCTCACTCAGAGGGAGTTGAGTCGCACCCGGTTCCCGGTTGGGGAGCTGACCAAGGCACAGGTGAGGCAGATGGCCTCCCGGATGCGGATGCGGACGGCCAACAAGCCAGAGTCCATGGACATCTGCTTCGTCGGTCGGCGGGACTACCGCCGTTTTCTCCGGGGCACCGCGCCCGAGGTCTTTCGGCCCGGCAAAATGGTCGACGTCGAGGGCAACGTGCTGGGAGTGCACGAGGGGGTGGTTGGCTTCACCGTCGGGCAGCGTCGTGGTCTCGGGGTGGCGGCAGGCGAGCCCCGGTTTGTGGTGAGGATCGACCCGGGCACATCCACCGTGGTGATAGGGCCACGTCGTGACCTCGCAGTGAGGAGTGTCGGTTTGGGCCTTCTGTCATGGACGAGCGGCTTCGGCGCCGACGGCCCGGTGATGGCCCAGTACCGGGCACACAGTGAGTCGGTCCCGGCATGGATCACCGGTTCCACGCTGACGTTCGACGAGCCTCAGGAGGCCATCGCCCCAGGTCAGACGGTTGCCTTCTATGACAACGATGTGGTGCTGGGCGGAGCCCTGATGACCGAGACTGGTGTGGTGCCGGGATGACGGACATGTCCCGCGCAGTCATCTTCGGCCGGGATGCCCTGAGCTACGAGCGCTTTCGCCCTCGATACCCCCGGGAGGCGATCGAGCAGCTCTTGAGCATCGTGGTACCGCATCGCGTCGTCGAGGTCGGTGCCGGGACCGGCAAGGCGACCGACGCTGTTGCCCGCGAGGGTCTGGAGCTGACCTGTCTCGAGCCTTCACCGCAGATGGCAGAGGTCCTGAGGCAAAAGTTGCTTCCCGGGGTGGAGGTCGTGGTCACGACGTTCGAGGACTGGGGCGGGGCCCCGGCGTCGGTGGATCTGATCTACGCCGCGCAGGCCTGGCATTGGGTCGACCAGGAGACCGCGTATTCCAAGGCCCGATCGATGCTGCGACTGGGCGGGGTGCTCGCGCTCATGTGGAACATCCCGACCGACCGCTTCGCCCATTTCGAGGACGTGTATTCCAAGCATGCCCCCGGGTTGATGGAGGCTGAGGACGAGAGGATCCGGCGTCGAGACTCCCATGATTGGCTGGAGGCCCTGTGTGCCGCCGGCTTCTCCGATCTCCGGCTGTTCATTCATCCGTGGTCGACCGAGATGACGGCATGGGAGTACAGATCCCTGTGCTCCACCTACAGCGATCACATGATGTTGGAGGAGCTGGCGAGGACCCGCCTGCTCGACGGGTTGGCGACGGCCGTGCAGGCGATGGGGGGATCGGTGACCGTTGACTATCGGACCAAGGTCTTCAGCGGCCTCAACTGACCCCCGAGGGCCCGGCGAAAACCGCCTCCCCGTTATCGTCGCACCGATGTCAGTGGAATCCGACCGGATCTCCGAGCTTCGCCGCGAGATCCGGGACCACAACCATCGCTATTACATCCTCGACGAGCCGTTGATCTCGGACGCCCAGTTCGACGAGTTGCTGCGCGAGCTGATCGCGCTCGAAGCCTCCCACCCCGAGCTGGTCACACATGACAGCCCGACCCAGCGAGTGGGCACCCCGGTTGGCCCTCAGTTTCAACCGGTCACCCACCTCAGGCCGATGTTCTCTCTCGACAACGCCGAGACCCACGAAGAGCTCGAGGCGTGGGAGCAACGCATGGAGCGGCAGCTGGGAGAGGCCCCGACCGGTTATGCCTGCGAGTTGAAGATCGACGGTCTCGCCGTGGTCCTGATATACCGCGATGGTGTGCTGAGCACCGGGGCCACCAGGGGCGACGGCACGGTCGGCGAGGAGATCACCTCCAACCTGCGGACCATCGAGTCCATCCCTCTGCGACTGTTCGGTGACGACGTCCCCCCTGTTCTCGAGGCCCGCGGCGAGGTCTACATGCCCTTTGCGGCATTCGATGCCCTCAACGAGAGACAGGCCAGGGAGGGGAAGCCGCTGTTCGCCAATGCTCGCAACGCGGCCGCCGGCAGCGTCCGAATGAAGGACACGTCCGTCACGGCCGGCCGCGGACTCGACATGTTCGTCTATCAGCTGGGACTGGTCGAGGGAGGACCGTCGTTCGGGCGGCACTCCGAGACGCTCGAATACATGAGATCGCTCGGGCTGAGAACCAACCCGGCCAGCCGGATCGTGGACACGATCGCCGACGTCTACAAGTACGTCGAGAAGGCGGAGGCGGAGCGTCATGACATGGCCTATCAGACCGACGGTGTCGTGGTGAAGGCCAATTCACTCATCGACCAGGACCGGCTCGGGTACACGTCGAAGGCCCCGCGGTGGGCCATCGCCTACAAGTTCCCGCCCGAGGAGAAGGTGACGATGCTTCGGGACATCATGATCAACATCGGGCGCACCGGCGCCGCCACACCGTTTGCGGTGCTCGAGCCCGTTGTGGTGGGTGGGGCGACCGTGGGGTTGGCCACGCTCCACAACGAAGAGCAGATCGCCATCAAGGACGTTCGCATCGGCGATCGCGTAGTAGTGCGACGAGCCGGAGACGTCATACCCGAGGTGGTGGGGCCGGTGATATCGGCACGCAGCGGAGCGGAGAAGAAGTGGTCGATGCCGAGAGCCTGCCCCTTCTGTGGCAACCCGATCGTCCGGCCGGGCGGCGAGGCCGTCGCCCGCTGCACCGGGGGGTTCGAATGCCCGTCACGTGTGCGGGAGTGGCTCTTCCATTTCGCCAGCCGTGCCGGAATGGACATCGAGCACCTGGGCTACAAGACCATCGATCTCCTCCTCAGCAACGGCTACATTTCCGACCCGGCCGACATCTTCACATTCGACACCGGCCGGTTGATGGGGATCGAAGGGTGGGGAGAGACCTCGGTGAGCAATCTCGAGCACGCGATAGAGGCGGCCAAGAGCCGACCCGTGGCCAGCCTTTTGACCGCCCTGGGCATCCGTCACGTGGGGGGCACCGTTGCTCGCATGCTGGTTCGTCACTTCGGTGGCCTGTCGGCCCTGATGGACGCCGGCGAGGTCGAGATCGCATCGATCGAGGGGATCGGCCCGGTCATCGCCGCCGAGGTGGCGGCGTGGTCGTCGGACCCGGTCAACCGAATGCTGGTTGCCAAGCTCGGTGCGGCCGGGGTGCGTCTGGACGAGACCGAGACAGAGGATGTGGGCTCCGACCTCTTGGCAGGCACCTCTTTCGTCGTGTCGGGGACGATCGGGGGCTACACGCGTGAGGAGGCCCAGGAGGCCATCGAGCGACTCGGGGGAAATGTGACCGGGTCCGTCTCGGGTAAGACGACCGCCCTCATCGTTGGCGAGTCACCGGGTGCGTCGAAGACCAAGAAGGCCGCCGAGCTAGGCATCCCGATCGTCGACGGAGAGTCGTTCGAGCGGCTGCTCGAGGAGGGCCCGCCCGTGTGGGGGGCTATCAGCTAGCGACACACCACTAGCCCACCCGGAAGGTCCACTCGAAGCTACCAGTGTCGGGGAGGCCGGTGTAGGTGTTCCATACGACGATGACCGTGTGCTCACCCGGTGCCCATTCTGTGATGGTCGCGTGGTCGGCGCTCGGTGCCCATAGATAGACACCGGTCGACTCGACAAAGGTGGCGTCGGTGATCGGCCAGCCGTCGATGGTTATCTGTGCCTCGTACCCGACCTCGAGGTCGATCTCGACCGCGCTCTGCCTCGGGACCAGGTCCCCCGGTCGGGGAGACACCGACTGCAACGGGGCAGGCAGCTCGATGACATCACCGTCGGGGGACAGGACGACCCCGAGGGCGATGGCGGCCACGCCGAGGAGCCCGAGGCCCACGTAGATCAGTCGATAGCGCATCAGTTGCGGTGCAGCGCCTCGTTGAGGCCACCCCACGAGCCGGAGCGGGGAAGCCCCTCCACGGTTCCGCTCACCGAGTTGCGGCGGAACAACATGCTGTTCACCCCCGACAGGTCGCGACCTTTGGCACGTTCCCCATCGGGCATTGTGATCACCGTCCCCGCGGTCACATACAGACCTGCCTCGACCACGCAGTCGTCGCCGAGAGAGATGCCGATGCCCGAGTTGGCCCCGAGGAGGCAACGCTCCCCGATCCGGATGACCTCGGTCCCGCCCCCGGAGAGCGTGCCCATGATGGAGGCGCTGCCACCGATATCGGAGCCATCGCCGACCAATACGCCCGAGCTGATCCTGCCCTCCACCATCGACGTGCCGAGTGTGCCTGCGTTGAAGTTGACGAACCCCTCGTGCATGACGGTGGTGCCTTCCCCGAGATAGGCGCCGAGCCTGACCCGGTCGGCGTCGGCGATCCTCACCCCCGAGGGCACCACGTAGTCGGTCATGCGCGGGAACTTGTCCACCGAGTACACCGCATGTGACCTGCCCGCCGCGATCAGCCTCTTCCGTGTCTCGGTGAAGCCGTCGGGGTCACATGGCCCCTCGGTGGTCCACACCACGTTGTTGAGCACGCTGAACATCCCCGAGACATTGATCTCGTGGGGCCGGTGGACCCGGTGAGACAACAGGTGCAGGCGCAGGTAGGCGTCGGCAGGGTCGATAGGCGGTCGAGACAGGTCCGGGATAAGGGTAACAACAGCCTGTTGCTCGACCTTTCTCGCCTCGTCGATGGTCTCGAGACCGGACAGGTCTGCAGAGTCATCGAGCGGGTCCGGGTACCAGACGTCGAGCACCTTTTCACCTGCGAGAGTGGCCAATCCAACGGCCTTGACTGAGTCCTTGATCACTCCGGGGCAGGGTAGTGGCGGCCTGTTACCTTGCCGGAGTGCGCTCTCTCACCGAGACCCTGGCGTGGTTGGTCGACATCCCGTCCGAGACCGGCAACGAGACCGCGATCCGTGACTCCCTGGCGGTTCGTCTCGGTGATCATCCTCAGGTGGCGATCAGGAACTCACTGGTCGTGGGAAGCCCGGTCCCGGGCTCGGTCCTCCTGGTCGGGCACACCGACACCGTCCCGCTTCAAGGCCATGTCGGTGCGCGCGTCGATGGCGACCGGCTGTTCGGCCTCGGTGCCACCGACATGAAGGGCGGTCTCGCCGTGATGGTCCACCTAATCGAGGACCTGGGGACCGAGAGGATCGTGGGGGTCTTCTACGCCGGGGAGGAAGGGCCTCTGACCGGCAACGACCTGGCCCCGGTGCTCGAGTGGCTGCCGGTCCTCGAAGAGGCCGAGGCCGCCATCGTGCTCGAGCCCACCGGCCGGGAGATACATGCCGGGTGTCAGGGATCGGTCAACGCCAGGGTGTCGTTCACCGGCGAGGCGGCCCACTCGGCCCGTCCCTGGTTGGGGGTGAACGCCGTCACCCGCTCCGGTCGGTTCCTGACGATGATGGACACTCTCGAGCCCGAGCCCCATCCCATCGAGGGCCTGGAATTCAACGAGGTCATCTCGGTGACCAGGGCCGCCGGGGGTCTGGCCAACAACATCATCCCCGCACGGTTCGACCTCAACGTCAATTATCGATTCGCACCGGATCGCAGCACCGACCAGGCCGTGGAGCGGCTGCGGCGGCTCTGTGAATCCGCCGACGAGTTCGAGGTGACCGACACCGCCCCTGCCGCCTACCCGGAGATGTCACACCCACTGTTCCTAGAGCTGGCGGGCAATTCCGGCGCCAGGGTCTCCCACAAACAGGGATGGACCGACGTGGCGCAGCTGACTCAGCGGGGCGTGCCCGCGGTGAACTTCGGCCCTGGAGACGGCTCGCTCGCCCACAAGCCCGGTGAGTCGGTCTCATTGGCCGATCTCGATTGGGCTCATGACGCCCTCGCCAGGACCCTCGCCGCAGCCCAATAGTCAGATTGGTAGAAGATTCAGCGACGCACCACCAATACACTCCCCGCTCCCATGCCCATCGAAATCGACATCGCCTATGTGGCCAGGCTGGCCCGTCTGGATCTCACCGAGGGAGAGCTCGAGGGTTACAAGACCCAGCTGGCAGCGATCCTCGATCACGCCGCAAAGGTCCAGTCACTCGAGGGCGAGCCCCACGCCGAGTCCACCCACCCGCTCGGCTTCGTCAATGCCTTCCGTGAGGACGAGATCCGCCCATCGCTCGACCGTGACGAAGTGCTGGCCCAGGCGCCCGAGTCCGTGGACGGGTACTTCGTGGCACCACCGGCGATGGAGACGGAGTGAACCTGACCGAGTTGACGATCGTCGAGGCCGGCGCCAGGCTCCGCTCGGGCAAGGCCACGGCAGTCGAGCTCCTGGATGCTGTCCTCGACCGTGCCCACAGGACAGAGGCCCAACTCCACGCATATCTGACACTCGACAGGTCGGGAGCCCGGGCGGCCGCCGAGGCTGCCGATGCCGACCTGGGGGCGGGCAACGACCTCGGGCCCTTGCACGGGATCCCGATCGCGCTCAAGGACAACATGTGCACCCGTGGCATCGAGACCACGGCCGCCTCCCAGATCCTGGCCGGGTACCGGCCGCCTTACGACGCAACGGTCGTCACCCGTCTCCGCGAGGCGGGTGCGGTCATCGTCGGGAAGACCAACCTCGACGAGTTCGCCATGGGCTCCTCGACCGAGAACAGCGGCTATGGGACCTCGTACAACCCGTGGGACATAAGCAGGGTCCCCGGTGGCTCGTCGGGTGGGTCGGCGGCGGCGGTCGCCGCCGGGTCGGCTCTGGGGGCGCTCGGGTCCGACACCGGCGGCTCGATCAGACAGCCCGCCTCGTTGAGCGGGATCGTCGGTCTCAAACCCACCTATGGCACGGTGAGCCGTTATGGCCTCATCGCGTTCGCCTCCTCGCTCGACCAGATCGGGCCACTCTCGAGGAGCGTCACCGATGCCGCCCTCACGCTGCAGACGATATGGGGGCACGATCCGCTGGACGCGACCTCCTATGACGGCGAGTATCCCGATGTGACCGCTGACATCGAACGCGGTGTCGAAGGTCTCAGGATCGGCGTCGTCACCGAGCTGGCCGGTGAGGGTTACGAGCCCGATGTCGAGTCGGCGGTGGGCGAAATGGTGGAGCGGCTGGCCGGCGCCGGCGCCGAGGTCGTTGAGCTCTCTTTACCCACGTTCGAGATCGCGCTCTCCGCCTATTACCTCATCGCCCCGGCCGAGTGCTCGGCGAACCTGGCCCGATTCGATGGCATTCGCTACGGCCACCGTGGCGTAGGCGCCACCGCCGAGTCGCTCATGGCCCGCACGAGGGCCGAGGGGTTCGGGCCCGAGGTGACCCGGCGAATCCTGCTCGGGACCTACGCCCTGTCCGCCGGCTACTACGACGCCTTCTACGGGCAGGCGCAGAAGGTGAGGGCCGCCATTCAGGATGATTTCGCCCGGGCCTACGGCCGAGTCGACGTGCTGGTGTCCCCGACCAGCCCCACCGTCGCCTTCAAGGCCGGGGAGCGCGTCGATGACCCGCTGGCGATGTATCTGTCCGACATCTGCACCATCCCGTCCAACCTGAGCGGCCACCCGGCCATATCGGTGCCGATAGGAGTCGATGGCGATGGCCTGCCCATCGGGTTTCAGGTGATGGCACCGGCTCTCGGCGAGCAGGTGATGTTCCGTGTGGCCGGTGAGGTCGAGCGCCTTGCCGCCTTCGACCACAGACCGGTCCTCGCCGAGGTGGCGTCATGACCGCATGGGAGGCGGTGATCGGCATCGAGGTCCACGTCGAGCTGGCGACACGGTCGAAGATGTTCTGTGGCTGTGCGGTGGGCTTCGGCGGCGAGCCCAACACCAGGATCTGCCCGGTGTGCCTCGGGTTGCCGGGGGCGCTGCCCGTGCCCAACCGGCGGGCCATGGACTGGATCATCGCCATCGGGCTGGCACTCAATTGCCAGGTGTCGGAGCGTTCGGTCTTCCATCGTAAGAACTACTTCTACGCCGACCTTCCCAAGAACTACCAGATCTCGCAGTACGACATCCCGGTATGTCACGACGGCCACCTCGACGTCGTGGTCGACGGTGCGATGCGACGGGTCGGCATCGAGAGGGCGCACATGGAGGAGGACACCGGCAAGTCGACCCATCTCGGCGATGGCGGGCGTATCCACGCCGCCCGCTCGACGTTGCTCGACTTCAACCGCTCCGGTGTGCCGTTGGTGGAGATCGTGTCGAGGCCGGACATCCGCGGCGCCGCCGAGGCGAGGGCCTATGCCCAGGAGCTGCGTGGCCTCGTCCTCGAGCTCGGGGTGTCCGATGCCCGTCTCGAGGAGGGGTCGATCCGATTCGACGCCAATGTGTCGGTGCGCCCCGCCAACCAGGACGAGCTCGGCACCAAGGTCGAGATCAAGAACATGAACTCGTTCCGCTCTCTGGAACGGGCGATCGAGTTCGAGATCGACCGCCAGATGGCCGTCCTGGACGGAGGGGGCGAGCTGATCCAGGAGACGAGGCACTGGGACGAGGAAGCCGGGGTCACCCAATCCATGCGGACCAAGGAAGGCTCGTCCGACTACCGCTACTTCTCCGAGCCGGACCTGGTTCCGATGGTGATGGATGAGTCATGGGTGGAAGAGATCCGCTCCGGCCTGCCCGAGCTCCCGGCGGCGCGACGGGCCCGATACCTCCGTGACGGCCTCGAGCCCGACCTGGCCGGTGTCCTCTCCGACGCCCCTCGCAGAATGCGCTCGGTGTACGACGACGCCGTTGCGGCCTTGGCCGCTCCCAAGGCGGCGGCCAACTGGGTCGTCGGCGAGGTGACCGCTTGGCTGCGCCGCACCGGGACCGATCCCGAGGCATTGCGCTTGACCGGCTCGGATCTCGCCGTGCTGGTGGGCATGGTCGGCGATGGCACCGTCTCGTCCTCGGCCGCCAAGGAGGTGTTGGAGGGCGTGTTGGGTGGGGAAGGCTCACCACGGGATGTGGCCGAGGGAAGGGACTTGGTCCAGATCACAGATGCCTCCGCTCTGGAGAGGGCGGTCGTCGACGTGCTGGCGGCGAACCCTGATGCCGTAGAGAGCTTCGAGACCGGCGAGCACAAGGTGGTCGGGTTCCTGGTTGGCCAGGTGATGTCCGCCACCGGGGGGAAAGCCGACCCGAAGATGGTCAACGCTCTGATCATCCAGCGGCTCTCGCGTTAGCACCACGGCGGCTGCGAGACGCAGTTACCTTGGTGACGACATGCATCGCCAGACGAAGGTCATCGCGACATTGGGCCCTTCGGTGGCCAGCGAGGAGGGTGTCCGCTCCCTCGTCGACGCAGGCATGGATGTGGCCCGGCTCAACTTCTCCCACGGGGGCCACGATCTCCATCGCAAGTTCTGCGAGTGGGTGAGCGCGGCCGCCAAGGAGACGGGTCGTGCCGTCGCCATCATGCAGGACATCCAGGGCCCCAAGCTCCGCGTGGGCGAGTTCCCGGGCGGGGAGATCCATCTCCAGAAGGACGCCGAGGTCGAGTTGATCCCGGGCACCGGGGCCGGGGATGCCACCCACATCCCGGTGGGCTACGAGGCGATACTGACCGACGTGAACCCCGGCGACCGGGTCATCCTCGCCGACGGGATGGTCTCGTGTGAGGTGGTGGGGCGCACCGATGGCTCACTGGTGGCACGGGTGGCCAACACCGGTGTGCTCTCCGACCACAAGGGCGTCGCCTTCCCCGACAGCAACCTCTCGGTCAACAACATCACCCCGAAGGACGAGCAGGACCTTGCCTTCGGAAGAGAGCTCGGAGTCGACTACGTGGCGGCGTCCTTCGTCCGCAACGGAGCCGATGTGGAGGCGGTCGCCTCGGTCGCGGGTGACACACCCATCATCGCCAAGATCGAGCTGGCCCAGGCATTGGACAACCTCGATGAGATCCTCAAGGTGTCGTTCGCGGTGATGGTGGCCCGGGGTGATCTCGGGGTGCAGCTACCCCTCGAGCAACTCCCACTCATCCAGGCCGACATCCTCTATCGGGCCAATGCCTCCGGCAGGCTGTCGGTGACGGCAACGGAGATGCTGGAGTCGATGATCCACAACCCACGCCCGACCCGCGCCGAGGTCACCGATGTCGCCAACGCCGTAATGGCGGGCACCGACGCAGTCATGCTCTCCGGTGAGACCGCGATAGGTGACTACCCGGCCAAGACCGTCCAGACGATGTCCCGGATCTGTCAGACCATCGAAGAGGGGACCCTGGGGGAGCGCACCCCGGTCCCGTTCGTCGGCGGTGACAACAACGTGGCATCGGCTGTGGCCCAGGCGGCGACCCAGATCGCCAAGAACGTGGGCGCCCAGACCATCGTCGCATTCACCGAGACCGGTAGCACCGCCCGCCTCATCTCCAAGTACCGCCCACCCCAGCGCGTTGTGGCCTTCACCCCCAACCCGGCCACCCAGAGACGGATGGCGTTGTACTGGGGCATCCAGGCCCACGAGTTCGAGCGACGCGATTACACCGACGACGAGATGTCGGCCGCCGCGGCGATCCTGGCCCGGGAAGGGGTGGCCGTCCCCGGCGACAGGGTGGTCATGGTGGCCGGGGTTCCCCCCAACTTCCAAGCCTCCACCAACCTGGTCAAGGTCCACGTCATCGGCGAGCCTTCCGGCGGCCTCGGGGGCTAGGTACGATCGCCAG
>DASWKM010000119.1:0-3168 GCA_036396635.1 Acidimicrobiia bacterium | reverse complement strand
ACCGAGGGCCCGCGCAAGGCGGCCGAATTCTTCACCGACACCCCCTTCGAGGTCTGACTCACACCGACGTGTGTCGATAATCATGGCGTATGGGCCGGTTTTCCGACAGAGAAGGGTGAAGGATGGCTAGTCGGACTGTTGCGGAGAAATGGTTGGCCGAGTTGACCAACCTCCCCACCGCCTCCGGGATCGAGGACGCCGTGGTCTCGTGGGCGGGGAGATGGGTGGCGCGTCGTGACGACCTCAGAATGACCGACGACTCCGGGGGAAATGTCTTCATCACCCAGAAGGGCCGGAGGAAACGACTTCCCGTCCTCGCCGTCGCCCACATGGACCATCCCGCTTTTGTGATCACCGACCCCGACGGCTCGTTCGAGTTTCGGGGCGGGGTCGAGGCCGCCTACTTCCAAGACGCCGGCATCGAGGTCGTTTCCCGTCTCGACGGGCCGTCCGGGCGGGTGACGTCACATGACCCGAAGAGCCAGCGAGGCTCGGCCCGGTTCGTCGGCAACGTCCGTCAGGGCGACATCGCCATGTGGCGTTTCCGCAGCAACCGGCAGAGGAGGGGTCTGTTCCGGGCTCCGGCCTGTGACGATCTGGCGGGGGCCGCCGCTGCACTCGCAGCGCTGGACAAGGCGCGGGGCAGGCCGGAGCTTCGCCATTTCGGGGTCATGCTGACCAGGGCAGAGGAGGTGGGGCTGATAGGCGCCATCCACGCCGCCAAGCACCGGACGATTCCTGAGGATGCCCGTCTGCTCTCGATCGAGACCTCGCGTGAGCTGGCCAATGCCAGGATCGGCGGCGGGCCGATCATCCGCATCGGTGACCGGTCCACCGTCTTCGACCGCGAGCTTTCCAACCGGGTGGGTCGTGTTGCGGTCAACACCGGGATTCGGCACCAACGCAGGCTGATGGACGGTGGCGGCTGTGAAGCAACGGCCTTTGGGGTCTATGGGTATCAGGCAACCGGGCTGTGCCTCGCCCTGGGCAACTGGCACAACCGAGGCAATCTGGCCGAGGTGGAGGCGGGGCATCACTCGGCGGCGGTGCCAATGCTCGAGGAGATCTCCTTCGACGATTTTCACGGTCTCGTAGACTTGCTGCTCCTCGCCGTCGCAGCGGTGGACCAGCCGGATCCGATTCTGGACAGCCTCGACCGGCTGTACGACACCAACAGCCACTACCTGGGTTAGTGCACCGACATCGCACTACCGTTCGGACCATGGAATTCCGCATCGAGAAGGACTCGATGGGTGAGGTGAGAGTGCCGGCCGATGCCCTCTACGGCGCGTCCACTCAGAGGGCCGTCGACAACTTCCCCATTTCGAAACTCAGGTTCAGCCGACGCTTCATCTGGGCCCTCGGGCTGCAGAAAGGCTCGTCGGCAACCATCGCAGCCGAGACCGGGCACCTCGACCCGCGCAAGGCCGACGCCATCCGCAAGGCCGCCGACGAAGTCATGGATGGGGCTCTCGACGGCCAGTTCGTGCTCGACATCTTCCAGACCGGATCCGGGACTTCGACCAACACCAACGCCAACGAGGTGATAGCCGCCCGTGCCAGCCAGATTCTCGGTGACATCTCGATCCATCCCAACGACGATGTGAATTTCGGTCAGTCGTCGAACGATGCCATCCCGACCGCCATCCATGTGGCCGCGGCCGCCGCCATGCGGGAGAACCTGCTCCCGGCGCTGGACAGGCTGGCCGGCTCATTGGAGGCCAAGGCTTCCGAGTTCGTCGATGTGGTGAAGTCGGGTCGCACCCACCTGATGGACGCAACGCCGGTCACCCTGGGACAAGAGTTCGGCGGATACGCGGCCCAGGTTCGCAAGGGCGCTGAGCGGGTCGAGAAGGTGCTACCCGAGCTCGAAGAGCTGGCCCTGGGTGGGACCGCGGTTGGCACCGGGATCAACGCTCCTGTGGGCTATGCCGCTGCGGTGATCCGCCTCATGGCCGAGAGGTCGGGGTTGCCTTTCCGCGAGGCCGATGACCACTTCGAGGCGCAGGGGGCGAAGGACGCGACGGTGATGGCCTCAGGCGTGCTGAAGACGATCGCCAACTCGTTGTTCAAGATCGCCAACGACATCCGACTCCTCGGCTCGGGCCCCACGTCGGGCATCTCCGAGATTCGGATCAAGCCGCTTCAACCGGGGTCCTCGATCATGCCCGGGAAGGTGAACCCGGTGATGTCGGAGATGATGATGATGGTCGCCGCTCAGGTGATCGGGAACGACCTGGCGGTGACGTGGGGCGGCGCCAACGGCAACTTCGAGCTCAATGTGATGATGCCCCTCATCGCCCACAACCTCTTGGAGTCGATCGAGCTGTTGTCCAATGCGGCCGACACCTTTGCCGAGAAGTGCGTCGACGGGATCGAGGCCAACGATCAGCGTGCCCGTGAGCTGGTGGAGCGGAACGCCATCATCGTGACCGCACTCAACCCCCACATCGGATACGACAACGGTGCGAAGATCGCCAAGGAGGCGGTGGCCACCGGGCGCTCGGTGAGGGAGCTGGTGCTCGAGGCCGGGTTGATGTCCGAGAAGGAGCTGGACGAGGCCCTGGACATCAAGGGGATGACCGAAGGCGGTCTGCGCTGACCGGCGGTGTTCATTACACGTAGGACCTCAAAACTCGGTTCGGCCCCCGCCCAGCGCTTCCAGCAGGGTGTTCCAGCCGAGGCTGGCGCACTTGATGCGAACCGGGTACTTTCTGACCCCCTGCAGTGCCTCGAGGTCCCCGAGCACCGCACCCGGTCGTTCCGGGTCGAGCCCGGGGTCATCGGACTCGTCCAACGACATCATCTTTCGGAACCGTCCTACCAGTCCGTCAATCTCCTCGCGGCTCTTGCCCTTGATGGCTTCCGTCATCATCGATGCGGACGACTGACTGATCGAACAACCTTGGCCATCCACTGCCACCGCAGCCACGACCCCGTCGCTGAAACTGAGCTCGATGTTGATCTCGTCACCGCACATTGGGTTGACTCCTTGAGCGGTGGCGTCGGGTGACTCGAGATGCCCCCTGTTTCGCGGATTGCGGTAGTGGTCGAGGATGACCTCTCGGTAGAGCTCTTCCAGGGCCATCTCAGCCCACTCCGAAGAGCTCGCCGGCACGACGCAGCCCTGCAATCAGGGCGTCGATGTCGGGCTCCTCGTTGTAGAGG
>DASWKM010000118.1:0-6339 GCA_036396635.1 Acidimicrobiia bacterium | reverse complement strand
GGCGGTGGCGGATGGGATAAAGCCGATCCGGGAAGCCTATGAGGGCATGACCGACGCCGAGGTCTCCGCAGTGATGACCAGGAGCGCCGAGAAGGCACGTGTCTCCGCCGACGCCACGATGACCGTGGTCCGGGAGGCGGTGGGCCTGAGCTAGTACGCGACCGGCCGATGATCGTCGTGACCGCGATCCCAATCCGGTGTTCAGCTACGCCTGCTGTGCAGGGTCGGTTGCCCAACAGATGCCCGGCCCGCTCAGCCGACCTGTTCCAGGACCTCGGACGGCAACAGGAGCACCACCGCGGCGAGCAGGTTCCAGCCCGAATGGAGGAGGATGGCGGGGCCCAGGCGTCCCGACCGATGGGTCAGCCACGCCAGGATGACACCGAGGATGAACAAAGGCGGCAGCACCACCACCGCCGACTGCCAGAGCCGATCGATGTCGAGACCGAGCACGTGGACCCCGGAGAAGACGACAGCTGTCATCACGACGGCGAAACGTCTCCCCCGTGGCTCGAATGCGGTGAGCAGCACGCCCCGGAACATCAGCTCTTCGGTCACCGGGGCCAGCAGGACGGTGGCCAGGACCAGCCCAGTGACCAAGGGGAGGGATCGGGCGTCGGCAATGATGTCGGTGATCTGCTGGGGTCGCCCGTCGGGGAAGAGCAGATTCGAGAGTGGCAGGAAGAGCACGGCGATGAGGATCTGAAGGACCAGACCGAGGGCCACATACCCGAAGTCACCGCCCTCGACTCGAAAACCGATGGCATGGGCGTCTTTGGTGCGGGAAATGAGCCAGAAGACGCCGAGATTGCCGACGTATTGGCCGCCGAGGCCGAGGAGGACGGTCCAGGATTCGTCCCCGATGAAGGTACCCAGAATCAGGAGAGCGCTGGCGCCGAGAAGGCCACCGAGCCAGATCAGCACGAAATCGAGGATGGACCATGCACGACTAGCCAACGCCACGGAGCCTACAGCGGGGATGGCCCGGGCCACTGTTAGCCTGCGGTCAAGCGCTGAACAAGGACCGGAACATGGAAATCGACATCGGAATCGGCAAATCGGCTCGTCAGGCGTTTGGCCTCGACGACATCGCCATCGTCCCCTCCCGCCGCACCAGGGACCCCGACGACGTCGACATCTCGTGGCAACTCGACGCTTTCAAATTCGACCTGCCGATGATGGGCTCGGCCATGGACTCGGCCATCAGCCCCGAGACGGCGGTCACGATCGGCCGGCTCGGTGGGCTCGCCGTCCTGAATCTCGAGGGTCTGTGGGCTCGTTACGAAGACCCGGCACCCTATTTCGACGAGATCGCCGAGTTGCCCGATGAGAAGGCGACACGACGCATGCAGGAGATCTACCTGGAGCCGGTAAAACCCGACCTGATCGGCCAACGTGTCAAGGAGGTCAAGTCGGCCGGTGTCGTGGCAGCCGCCAGCCTCACACCGCAGCGGGTGAGGGACTCCGCCCAGCTGGCCCTGGACGGCGGTCTCGACATACTGGTGATCCAGGGCACGGTCGTCTCGGCCGAGCACGTCTCGAGTCGCGAGGAGCCGCTGAATCTCAAGGAGTACATCGCCAATTGCCCGGTCCCGGTCATTGTTGGGGGGTGTGCCTCATACTCGACGGCCCTCCACTTGATGCGCACGGGGGCCGTGGGCGTGCTGGTGGGGGTAGGCCCGGGCGCGGCCTGCACCACGCGTGGCGTGCTCGGAGTGGGGGTTCCCCAGGCAACGGCGATCGCCGACGCGGCCGGAGCGCGAATCCGCTACCTCGACGAGACGGGTCGCTACGTCCACGTCATCGCAGACGGCGGGATGCGCACCGGTGGAGACGTCTCCAAGGCGATTGCATGCGGTGCCGATGCCGTGATGATCGGGTCCCCGCTCGCATCGGCCACCGAGGCACCGGGCAAGGGCTATCACTGGGGCATGGCCACGTTCCATCCCACCCTTCCCCGTGGCGCCCGGGTCAGAGTCGGCGACAGGGGGACCCTCCAGGAGATACTGGTGGGACCCGCCCACGAGAATGACGGCAAACGCAACCTCTTTGGGGCGCTCCAGGTGTCGATGGCCACCACCGGTTACTCGGACGTCAAGGAGTTCCAGAAGGCGGAGGTCATGATCGCCCCGTCGCTCCAGACCGAGGGCAAGACACTGCAGAGATCGCAAAGAGTCGGCATGGGATGACCACCGAGCCCACCGTGCTGGTCGTCGACTTCGGCGCCCAGTACGCACAACTGATTGCGAGGCGGGTGCGGGAGTCTCACGTCCGCTCCGAGATCGTCCCCCGCACGATCAAGGCATCCCACATCAGGGAGCGTCGGCCCATCGGGCTGATCCTCTCGGGCGGCCCGGCATCGGTTTATGCCGACGACGCCTACCGGATGGACCCTGAGATCCTCGACCTTGGGATCCCGATCCTCGGAATCTGTTACGGGCACCAGCTACTCGCCGATCTGGCCGGGGGGACGGTCGCCAACACCGGAGGGGCCGAGTATGGGAACACGGAGCTCGAGATCACGGCCGACTCCGTTCTGCTGAGCGACCTCCCCAAGAGCCAGCAGGTGTGGATGTCGCACCGGGACCAGGTGACGACAGCCCCGGAGGGGTTTGTGTGTGTGGCCGTCTCGGCGGGCGCCCAGGTGGCCGCGATGGAGGATCGTGATCGAGGGCTGTACGGCGTCCAATTCCACCCCGAGGTTGCCCACACCCCGCGTGGCTCGGAGATGCTCAAGCGTTTCCTGTACGACGTGTGTGATGCGATCCCGTCGTGGACATCCCATTCGATCATCGAATCCCAAGTCGATGCGATCAAGGAGCAGGTGGGTGAGGGTCGGGTCATCTGCGGTCTCAGTGGCGGTGTCGACTCCGCGGTGGCGGCCGCCCTCGTCGCTGAGGCAGTGGGCGACCGGCTCACCTGCATCCTCGTCGATCATGGTCTCCTTCGAGCCGACGAGGCATCCCAGGTCGAGGAGACCTTTCGCTCCCACTTCGACGTCGAGCTGATTCACGTCAAGGCGGCCGATCGATTCCTCGAGCAGCTCGCCGGAGTCACCGATCCCGAGCAGAAGAGGAGGATCATCGGTGAGACGTTCATCCGCGTCTTCGAGGACGCGGCCAAATCGGCCGGCGACGCCCGGTTCCTGGTGCAGGGGACCCTCTACCCCGACGTCATCGAGTCGGGCTCCGATTCGGCGGCAACCATCAAGACCCACCACAACGTCGGAGGCCTTCCCGACGACATGACCTTCGAGTTGGTGGAACCACTGCGTGACCTCTTCAAGGACGAGGTGAGGGCCGTGGGTGAGGAGCTCGGCCTGCCCGAGGAGATCGTGTGGCGTCAACCATTCCCCGGCCCTGGTCTCGCAGTCCGGATCATCGGTGAGGTGACGCTGGAGAGACTGCAGATTCTGCGCTCGGCAGACTCGATCGTTGTCGAGGAGATCAAGCGGGCTGGTCTCCATCGAGAGATCTGGCAGGCGTTCGCGGTCCTGCCGGCGATAAAGACCGTGGGAGTCCAAGGTGACGGAAGGACCTACGCCTATCCGGTCATCGTCCGCGCCGTGACGTCCGAAGACGCCATGACCGCGGATTGGGCTCGTATCCCACACGAGACATTGGAAAGGATCTCCTCCCGGATAATCAACGAGATACCCGGGATCAACCGTGTCGCCTACGACATCTCGTCGAAGCCCCCCGCCACCATCGAGTGGGAGTGACATAGACCATTCGCCCTCTTAGGAGCCAGTGATGGGGTGCCGATAGAGACACTGTTGCCCAGGGAACGCCCCAATTGAACCTAAGAACCCCTGAACTGATTCGCATCTTCCGCAAGGAACTCGAGGAGCGAACCCACCGTCTCGTCGCGGGCGCACGCGCCCTTGCCGAAGGCACACTGGACATCGTCTCGGTCGCCGACCTGGTGAGAGACGCCCACACCATCAAGGGCTCGGCCGGTCTATTGGGCTATGACCTGATCCGGGAGGGTGCGACTCGTCTCGAGGAGATGTGGCGCACTGTCTCCGAAGAGGTCGCCGTCGATCCGGAGACAGCCGTGAGGCTGGAGGCGCTCGCCGGCCGTCTCGTGCCCGCTTTAGACGATCCCGAGGGCACCGCCCTCGAAGACCTCGTCGGCAGTACGGATGATGACGTGACGCGTCCATCGCCCTCGGAGGTCGTGGCGCTGCGGCCACCAGAGGCGGGGAGTCTCGGAGGCCTGCTCACGTCGATCTCGGACTCCTTATTGTCCGGCGCCACCAGGGTCGACACGGCTGATCTATATCGACTCATCAACCGGATCGTGGAGGTGGCCTTGGACGCCGAGGCGATCGCGGATCTGTCATTGGTGTCGATCGAAGGTGCCGACCCGGACCGCTTTCGCAAGTCCTGGCGGACTCAACTCGAGAAGCTCAGCGACTCGATCAACGACATCCAGAACCAGGCTGTCTCCCTGGCCAACGTCTCGTTCTTCGAGGCTGCATCGACCTTCCCGCAGTTCGCCCGTTACCTCGGCCGTCGCTCGGGCAAGGACGTCCGATTCGAATTGACCGGTCACGATGTCCAACTCGATCGCCAGATCGTCGACCTCATTCGTGAGCCGATCCGGCATCTCCTCGTCAACGCGGTCGATCACGGAATCGAGTACCCCGACGTGCGCAAGTCGCGTGGCAAGCCCAGCACCGGGGTGATTCGAGTGTCCGCACGGATTGTCGACGAGCAGGTGAAGATCTCGGTCACCGACGACGGATCGGGTGTGGACTGGGATCTGGTGGCCCAACGCGCCGGACAGGAAGGCATCACGTTCAATCCCCAGGACCTGTCACCGGTCCTTTTCGAGCCCGGTTTCTCGACGCTCACGGAGGCCACCGAGTTCTCGGGCGCCGGAGAAGGGTTGCCCGCCGCTGCCGAGGTGATAGGTCAGGTGCATGGTGCCGTGTCGATTGAATCCGACCCTGGGTCGGGCACCACGGTCACCATGACGCTCCCACTTTCGATGGTCCTCCAAAATGTCGTCGTGGTGGCGGAGGGGGAGCGCTTCTGGGGGATTCCCGAGGCGTCCGTCGAGGCTGCGATGCCCCTGGCAAACGTGGAGTTCACCACCAGGAACGGTGGCAGCGAGGTGAGATTCGAGAGCGCGGCCATCCCATGTCTGGCCTTGTCGCGTGCGGTGGGGTCCGGGGCGGAGGACACGGCCTCGGAGCTGCTCGTGGTCAACACGAGGTCGGGTCTCGTGGCGGTGACGGTCTCGGAGATCATCGACCGCCGCCGGGTCGCCGTGAAGAACCTCGGGCCGATCCTCGAAGGGAATGGCGCCATCAATGGTGCCGCTCTCCTCGGTGGAGGTCAGGTCCTCATCGTGCTGGACCCCGATTTCCTCGGGCTCCACGCCCGCCAGCGACCATTCCTGGTCAGTGACAAGCCACGCATCCTGGTTGTGGACGACTCGGCGGGTGTGCGCCAGCTGTTGTCAGCGACGCTCACCGGAGCAGGGTTCGATGTGGAGGTGGCCAGTGGCGCCCGGGAGGCGATGCTGACCGTGGGGACCAACGGGTTCAGTGCGATGGTGGTCGACTACTCGATGCCCCGGTCAAATGGCGTCGAGCTGGTCCGGGCCATGCGGGCCGCCGACATCCGCATCCCGATCGTGATGGTCTCCGGTGTCGCCAGCCAGGAGGAGAAGGACGCGGCGTGGCAGGCCGGGGTCGACGCCTATCTCGACAAGTTCGATCTGCGCCAGGGAGTGCTCACCAAGACCCTTCGCCAACTGCTCGGCCGGGACGACGCCGATACGGCGTGAAGAACCGGTAACCGGGTGATCGATGCCGGGACGGTCCGAGAACCCGGCACTTATCACTCAGTACCCGTCACCCGTCGGCCGATACTGCTTGAGCATGCTGCGTCTGGACCAGGTTCTCGTGGCGTTGCCGGCCGCGATCGGGCTGGCCACGGTGGTATGGGCATGGCGGATCACCGCGTCGGGCCGCGAGAGCGAAAGGGAGGCCCGTCGGCTCTCCGAGGAGGCGCACACAATCAAGAACGACTTCGTGGCGCTGGTCAGCCATGAGCTCCGCACCCCATTGACTTCGATCGCCGGGTTCTCGGACACGCTGGTGGAATCGTGGAGAGACCTGCCCCCCGAGGAGGTGGAGGAGTTCCTGGCGATCATCAACCGCCAGGCGATGTACCTGGGCGACCTGGTCGAGGACGTTCTCGTCATCCCACGTCTCGAGGCGAACCGACTCCGTCTCGACCCTGACCTCTTCGATCTCGGGGACCTGATCGAGGACGTGGCCAAGATGGTGTTCCCCAGCGGTGAGCGCAAGGCCGCCCTGGTGTC
>DASWKM010000117.1:0-6215 GCA_036396635.1 Acidimicrobiia bacterium | reverse complement strand
GATCTCGACTTCCTGATCGTCGACATGCCACCCGGCACGGGCGATATCGCCATCTCGATGTCGCAGTTCCTTCCCCGGGCGCAGGTGCTCCTGGTCACCACGCCTCAGCCGACCGCGCAACGTGTCGCCCGGCGCGCCGCGCTGATGGCCAAAGAGGTGGATCAGGAGGTCATTGGCGTCGTCGAGAACATGTCCTGGTTCACCGGTGACGATGGAAAGCGTTACGAGCTCTTCGGCTCAGGCGGCGGCCGAGCCCTCGCCGACGAGCTGGATGTCGACCTGATGGCCCAGATACCGCTGATTCCCGCCATGGGCCGTGGCGCCGACAAGGGCCTCCCCGTTGCCCTCGCCGCACCCGGTTCGGAGGCGGCCGACGCCTTCGAGGCCCTGGCCCGTGCCGTCATCGAAAAGCGCCCCCGGATCCGAACCAATCCAGCCTTGGTGATCAAGTGAGGAAGCGGGTGTCGTCGGTTGCCGGCTGGGCATTCGGATTCGCCGTGACCATCCTGCTCATCGCCCTGTGGGGCCGGGCAGTGGTAGTGGACACCGAGGCCCTGGGCGAATCGCTGTCCCCCCTCGCCGAATCTCAGACCGTGGTGGACATCTTCACCGACTGGATGACCGAGGAGATGCTCGAAGCTGGCGTTGACCCCATCCTCGTCGAACCGACCATCGACCACTTCCTCGAGTCCTCCAAAGCCGCCGGCACCATGGAGCTCTTCGTGTCGAAGGTCATCGAGGCCGCCGCGTCATCAGATCCCGCCGATTCCTCGGTCGACATGGAGGCCTTGCTGACGCCGACGATTCCCGAGGTGAGCGCCGGGCTCACCGCAGCGGGCATCCCGATCTCGGAGACAGTCGTGACGTCCATTGTCGACGACCTCAGCCCGCTGGTGATCAGGGAAGCGGTCCCGTGGGTAGGGGAGGGCTCGCCGGCGGCGTCGAGGCTGGGGACGGCGGCTGCGTTGGCCGGTATGGCCATGCTCGTATTCGGATACATGGTCGTGGCGGTGTCTCCTGACCGGGTTGCCGCGGTGCGTGGCCTGCTCACCAGGGTTGCGGTCGGGGGTTTCAGCTTTGCGATCTTGCTCCAGGTCGGTTCATGGGTCCTCGACCCGAATGGGGGAAGGGCGCCTGTCGCCGAGACGCTGTCCTCTCTGGCGGGTTCGAAGGTGATGGTCCCGTTCCTGGTGGCGCTGGGCGCCGCGGTGGTCGCGGGCGGGATCTATCTCGGCCGCAGGGTGCTCAGACGGGTGGCAGTGTCCCGCTCAGCAATCGCGCCAACCACACGGCCAGAAGACCTGCAGCCGTCGCTATCAGGATCGCGTTGAGGGTCCGGTTCCTCATCGGCTGAACCCGTCCGGCCCGTCGCAATACGAACCAGGTCCACCCCGCCAGGATCTGCAGGCCGATGATCGGTACCAGCGGGTGATACGCGAGCGCCGCGCCGAGATCGCCGCGTATGAGCTTGGATGCTGCCCGCGTCATGCCACACCCCGGGCACGCAGTACCGGTGCAGAGGGCGAACGGGCAGAACGTCGGCCCTTCATCGGATGGTGTGAGCATCGCCAGTGCCAGAGCCCCGAGAATCGGCCCTGCGATGATCATCCGGTCACGCCATGTCGTGGTCATCGGAACCAAGCCTATCTACATCTCGACGACGCGTTCTGTTGGGCCGCCGCCCCTGCTCAGCGGGCAGGGTTGCACACCAGATTGGGTCACCAAGACTGTTGGGCCGCCGCCCCTGCTCAGCGGGCAGGGTTGCACACCAGATTGGGTGATTCACACCCCGATCTTGTCCAGAGCCCGATACAGATACGAGGCGGGCGTGAGAAACCAGGGCCGCCGGCCGCGGTAGTAGAAACGGCCGTCGTGGGGGATCCGGCTGTAGACGCTGGGTGGGTCCTCCCCGAGCAGCATTCCAGCCAGCTCGTGCCCCAGTTGACATGCCAAACCCACCCCGTGCCCTGCGTATCCCATGGCGTACCAGGCGCCGTCGACCCGCCCGATGTGGGGTGTCAGGTCGAATGGGATCCCGAGCTTCCCACCCCAGACATGGGTGATCGCCGCCCCCTCCAACTCGGGCCAATAGCGGACGAGGGATGCTCGGAGGTCGGCACCCGACTCCTCGAGGTCGAGGTCGGTGTGCAGGCTGCGCCGCCCACCGATGAGTATCCGATCGTCGTGGGTGCGGCGCATGTAGTTGAGCAGGCGCTTCTTGGTGTACGTCATGGCACCGCTGGGGAAGATCCGCTCGGCCCTCTCCTTTCCCAGCGGCTCGGTGACGACGACGTATGAGCCTATCGGGACCACGAGCCTTGCCAACCTCCTGCTGGGCTGTCTGGTGGTGTAACCGTTGGTGGCAAGGATCACGTCGCCCGCCACCACCGGGCCTCTTGATGTCTCGACGATCAGACCGGCCCGCCCCTTCGACATCGATATCGCCGAGCACCCGTCGACGAGGGTGGCGCCTGAGGCCCTGACCTGTTCGGCGAGACCGAAGACGAGACGGGCAGGGTGGACGCCGAAGCCTTCCGGCTCGAAGATGGCGACGTCGAAGCTGTCGCCGCCTACGAGCCGGCCGATCTCCTCCCCCCTCACAACCTCCCAGTCGGCCCCGAACCTCTCCTTGTGCAGGGCAACGGTGTGCTCGAATGCCCGGGCCTGCTTGACGCCGCGACCCAGTGCGGCCATGCCGGCGTCATGGATCAGCGCGTTGACGCCGGTACGGGTGGCCAGGTCCCGGACGAGCTCCACCGAGTGGACGGTCGACCGCCACATCTCGGTGCCGATATCCGGCCCGTAGGTGTCGTACACGCTGTTCACCCCGGCCTTGACGTCCGGAGACACCATCCCGCCATTGATCGAGGAGGCGCCTCCGGCGATCTCTCCGGCGTCGATGATGGTGACTCCTTTTCCGGCGGCGGCGAGCCGCAGCGCTGCGTTGAGACCGGTGAGACCCGATCCGACCACGAGGTAGTCCGTCTCGGCAGGGAGCTCAGACGTCAGGCCCGGAGGCCTCGGGTGGTCATCCACCCAGAATGGGGACTGTTTCACAGAGAGCGGAGCCCTGCCTCGAATAGAGTCGCCATCTCGGCCACCTCGTCCGGTGACATCGTGATCGGGGGCGAGACCTGGAGACCACCTCCGCCGACGGCTCGGGTGAGCACGCCGGCCTCCCGGCATGCGATCGCGGCACGGTAGGGAAGTGTCTCGTCATCACCTACGTCGAGCTGGATGGCGGCCAGTGCCCCCACTCCACGTCGGATGCCGGCAACCACATCGAGCTCCTCGAGGGGAACGAGGGCGTCATAGATCTCATCTTCGAGTGCGGTGGCCCTCGCCAGCAGCCCCTCACGGACGATGATGTCCATGACCCTCAACCCGGCGACGCAGGCGGTCGAGTGACCCGAGTAGGTGTAGCCATGCCGAAAGATGAGCCCCGGGGTGTTGAAAAAGGGCTCGGCAATATGAGATGCGGCCACCACCCCACCAAGGGGCGCGTAGCCACAGGTGACACCCTTGGCAAAGGTGATCAGGTCGGGATCGAGCCCGTATCTGGTCGCGGCGAACCAGTCGCCGACCCGGCCGAAGCCGGTGATCACCTCGTCCGAGATGTAGAGGCCACCTGCTTGGCGGAGCATCTCGCGGACGCTTGTCAGATAGTCGGCCGGAACGGGGCGAACCCCCCCGGCGCCGATGACTGCCTCGACGAATATGCCCGCGATCCGCTCTGCACCGGCATGGTCGATCGCCTTCTCCACGGCGTCGGCGTCGTCGTAGGGGACGAGGATCACATCAGAGACGAGGTCGCCTCCGTATCCGGTGCGATTGGGCTCCATCCCACCGAGGGCCGTCCCGTAGGTGTGCATCCCGTGGTATGCCCACTCCCGTGCGATGAATACCGTCCGCTCGGGCTGCCCGATGGCGTTGAAGTACCGCCGGGTCAGCTTGGCGGCAGTGTCGATCGCGTCGGAGCCACCCGAGCCGAAGAAGACCTTCGATTCGGGGTCGGGCGACACCGCGGCGATCTGGGCGGCGAGCTCCATCGGCGGCCTGGTGGCGTAGTCCACGAATGCGTGAAATGCCGGGAGCCTGCGGGCCTGAGCTGCCATCGCGTCCACGATCTCGTCGCGGCCGTAGCCAATGTTCATGTACCAAAGGGATGCCGCCGCATCCAGGTACCGGTTGCCCTCTTCGTCGAACACATAGATGCCCTCTCCGCGGTCGATGACGAACGGTGCGTCTTTCACCTTGCTCATGTCGGCGAAGGGGTGCCAGAAGGATCCCATGGACGGCAGGCTATACCTGGGTGGTCTCGACTGACGTCAGGAAACGCTCGACCTCGGCGGGCTCACGGAGACGGTGGACGGTGGCGTGATCCCAGGAGCCATCGCTCAGCGCCGCCTCGTACTTCTCCCGAGCTACGTGGAACCGGGTCCAGGTCCACACGACGATGTTCTTCTCGGGGTCACGGCTGTAGAGGTTGGTCCATGGCTCGCGGACACCGTTCCAAAGCTCTTCACGGGTGATCACCCTCCTGAGTGTCCTGAGAATCACCCTGGTCATGGCCACACGTCTCGGTGGGTCGAGCCAGACCACCGTGTCGGCCCTGGGCCACACGATGTCGCGGCCGCCATGGCCGGTATAGCTGCCGTCGACCACCCAGCGCTGCGCGGCGGTGAAATCCGCCAAGGTCTTCCGGAACTCGGCAGGTGGTGTCTGAGCCCAGCCTTCCCGGTGGAAGACGGCGTCCATCTCCAGAAAGGGGACCTCGAGGACGGCGGCGAGACGACGGGCGACCGTTGTCTTGCCCGACCCACTGGATCCGATGACGACGGCGCGGTTCATTATCTCGGTCATAACATTCGTCGATGGACCTGAGGCTAAGTCCGCTCGATGCGCTCCCGCCGGATCTCGGTGAGCTCGTCGAGGTGAGTCTCGCCGACGGGTACGACTTCGTGCTGCGCCTGCAGCGTGACTGGGATGATGGCGCGAATCGGTTCGACCAGCCGGGGGAGGTGCTCCTCGAGGCCCGGCTGGGCGCACGGCTCGTGGCGATGGGGGGGCTGAATCGCGACCCGTACGTCGACGACCCACGGATAGGGCGCATCCGACACGTGTATGTCCACCCCGAGGCTCGACGCAGCGGCGTGGGAAGGGCGCTGCTCGAAGCCCTGGTTGCGCATGCGCGCGGCTCTTTCGAGAGGCTGCGTCTCAGGACCTACTCGGAGGATGCAGACCGGTTCTACGAGTCCCTTGGCTTCGTCTCATCCGGCCGTGAGGCAGATGCGACCCACAATCGCATCCTCACCTGACTGCTCACAACCACTTGGCCGAGCCCGCCTGCAGACGCGCTTCCGCGGGGTCTACCCTGCCGCCGGATGTCAGCCGAGCTGGCCCTGGTAGGCGGGCGGGTTTTCACCGCGGACCCGGCCATTCCATTCGTCACGGCCGTGGCGGTGGGAGATGGCCGGATTGTGGCGGTGGGCCCGGGGGCAGAAGAGCTGATCGGGGCCAGCACACAGGTCATCGACCTGGAGGGAGCCTTGGCCACACCCGGGTTCATCGATGCCCATGTCCACCCGGTCTCCAGTGGTCTGGATCGATTGCGCATCTCATTCGAGGGATCCCATGACGCCAGGACCGCTCTGGATGCGGTCGGTCGCTATGCCGCAGACCATCCCGACCTTCCGTGGATCGTCGGGTCCGGCTGGTCGCAAGCCTGGTTCGAGGCTGGTTGCCCTTCTGCCCCGGACCTGGACGCTGTCGTCGGCGACCGGCCCGCTCTCATCATGAACACAGATGGTCATGGGGCCTGGGTCAGCAGTCGTGCCCTCGAACTGGCCGGCATCACCGCTTCGACACCCGATCCCGCCGATGGCCGCATCGAGCGTCGCCCCGATGGGGCGCCTCAGGGCACCCTTCACGAGGGTGCGGTCCATCTGGTCGCGAGACACGCCCCCGAGGACTCCGTCGAGGACTACGAGCGGGGGCTCATCCGCGGTCAGGATGAGTTGATTGGATATGGGATCACCGGATGGCAAGACGCTGCCGTCTCGCCAGAGATCCATGAGGCGTATGTCCGGGTCGCCGGCTCGGGGCAATTGATCGGGAATGTGGTCGGTGCACTGTGGTGGGACCGCCATCGAGGGCTGGATCAGGTCGACGAGCTCGTGGCGAGGAGAGAGCAGTCGGCGCCCGGTTTCGAGCCG
>DASWKM010000116.1:0-16413 GCA_036396635.1 Acidimicrobiia bacterium | reverse complement strand
GCCGTTGACATACTCCCGGCGGTGGCGGCATTCGTCGCGGTGATCGCATTGTGGGAGACAGGCATCAGGGTCTTCGACGTCAAGGCATTCGTGTTGCCGGCCCCCAGTGTCATCATCGAGCGGTTCATCGCCACTCGTGACGTCATCTGGAGCGCAGGCTGGAACACGATGCTCGAGGCACTGGGCGGTCTGGTGGGCGGGACGTCCCTCGCCGTCCTGGTTGCCTTCATGACGGTGCGCTGGGTGCCGGTGAGAGAGGGGCTCATGCCCTTCGCTATCGCCGCCAACTCGATCCCGATCATCGCCCTGGCTCCGATCGCCAACGGGATGTTCTCCCTCACCAGCCAGATTCCCAAGATGGCGGTGGTCGGGGTGGTGGTCTTCTTCCCGGTGATGATCAACACCGCCCGAGGCCTGCTCGAAGTCGATCCTGACGAGATCGAGCTGATGCGGTCGTATGCGGCCTCGCCCAGGGAGGTGATGTGGCGGGTCAGGGCGCCTCACGCCCTGCCCTACTTCTTCTCGGCGCTGAAGGTGGTGGCGGTACTGTCGATCGTGTTCGCCATCGTCGCCGAGTACTTCGGAGGGACTCAGGACGTTCTCGGCCAGTACATACTCACCAAGGCAAACCTCTTCGTGTACCCCGACGCCTGGGCGGGCATTCTCGTCGCCTCGATCCTGGGCACCGCCCTCTATGTCCTCGTGCTCATCACCGAGCGCCTGGTGATGCCGTGGCATGTCTCCTTCCGCTCTGCCGACGCATCCTGACGACAAGACCCCCAGCCCGATCTATAGGCTCGCTAGTGGTCTGGGGCACTAGATGCCTTGGGAATCCGAAGGAGAAGCGATGAAGGACAGGTATCGATGGTTCACCCCGCTGGTCGTCGGCGCACTGGTGCTGGCGTCGTGCGGCGGTGATTCGGGGGACGGTGGGGGTGAGGGGTGTGAGACGGTCGATGAGGTGCGGCTCCAACTCCAATGGGTGGCCCAGGCCCAGTTCGCCGGCTATTTCGTCGCCAGGGATCTCGGTTTCTACGAGGACCAGTGCCTCGACGTGTCGATCCTCGAAGGTGCGGTTGAGATCGTCCCACAGACCGTGCTCGCTTCCGGGGGCGCCGAGTTCGGGCTCGCCTGGGTGCCCAAAGCCCTGGTCTCACGGGAGCAGGGGGCAGACATCATCAACGTCGCCCAAGTCTTCGAGCGGTCGGGCACGTTGGAGGTGTCATTCGCCGACTCCGGGATCGACTCTCCCCAAGACTGGGCAGGCAAGACAGTCGGGAACTGGGGCTTCGGCAACGAGTTCGAGCTGACCGCCGCCATCGCCAAGTTTGGCATCGAGGACGTCAACCTGGTGGCACAGCAGTTCGACATGCTCGCTTTGCTGAACGGAGACCTGGACGCCGCCGAGGCGATGATCTACAACGAGTACGCCCAGGTTCTCGAGGCGGTGAACCCGGACACCGGGGAGCTGTATCAGCCCGAGGACCTCAACGTGATCGACTTCAACGATCCGTCCGTGGCGACGGCCATGCTCCAGGATGCGGTCTGGGTCAATGCCGAGTGGATCGCCGAGGAGGGAAATGAGGATATCGCCGTCCGATTCCTCACCGCCTCCTTCCAGGGCTGGATCCACTGTCTCGACAGCTTCGACGAATGTGTCGAGGTCGTCCTGAACAACGGGTCCACTCTGGGTGAGAGCCACCAGCAGTGGCAGTTGAATGAGATCCTGGGTCTGATCTTCCCCGCGACCAATGGAATCGGTGTGATGAACGACGAGCTCTGGGACCAGACGGTGGAAGTCGCCACGAGCCAGATCCCCGAGCTGGCGGGTGTTGAGATCTCAGACGACGCTTATCGGACCGACCTGGCCTCCCAGGCGGTGGCGAATCTCTCCGACCTCGACACCGACGGTGACGGCTACGAGCGCAGGGAGATCACCCTCCAGCCGGGTGGTGAATAGCCAAACCTCAGGTTGCCTGGCCTGGATGGAGGTCGAATTGCATCGAGAAGCGGGGGTGAGCTAGGGGGCCCGACCCTCCCGGTTACCGGAGCGCCGTGTAGGTTTAGGGTCTCGCGCCTCAACAACCAGGAGGTTTCGATGGCAAACAACGTGCGAGCTGCGCTCGTCCAGACTTCTTGGACTGGTGACAAGGAGTCGATGGTCGAGAAGAACGTCAAATTCGCCTATGACGCCGCCGAGCAGGGCGCCAAGGTGATGTGCTTTCAGGAGTTGTTCAACGCCCCGTATTTCTGCCAGGTCCAGGACGACGAGCACAAGGACACGGCCGAGGCCGTACCCGACGGCCCCACCGTGCGACGGATGATGGAGGTGGCCAAGGAGACCGGGTTGGTGCTCGTGGTTCCCGTGTACGAGAAAGAAGATGACGGGCTCCTCTACAACACCGCAGCCGTCATCGATGCCGACGGCGCCTATCTGGGCAAGTACCGCAAGACCCACATTCCTCACGTCAACGGGTTCTGGGAGAAGTTCTACTTCCGCCCTGGCAACACCGGTTATCCCGTCTTCGACACAGCCGTGGGGCGGGTCGGCGTCTACATCTGCTACGACCGCCATTTCCCGGAGGGGTGGCGTGCCCTCGGCCTCGCCGGTGCCAAGATCGTCTTCAACCCATCGGCGACCAGTCGCGGCCTCTCGATGTACCTGTGGAATCTCGAGCAGCCCGCAGCCGCGGTGGCGAATGAGTACTTCATCGGAGCGATCAATCGGGTCGGCAAGGAGGAGTACGGGGACAATGACTTCTACGGCTCTTCCTACTTCGTCGACCCACGCGGCCAATTGGTCGGGGAGGCCGCGTCTGACACGGACGAGGAGGTCATCGTGCGTGACCTCGATCTCGACGTGATCGATGACGTTCGCAAGGTGTGGGCTTTCTATCGGGACCGTCGTCCCGACGCATACGGCAGCCTGGTCGCCCCGTAGACAGGGATGGGCAAGCACTCCGACCTGCTGAACCGACACAGAGAGGTCCTGCCCGCCTGGATGGCCCTCTATTACAAGGATCCGATCGCGTTGGTCGACGGGGAGGGCCGCCGGGTGACCGACGCCGAGGGAAACGAGTACCTCGATTTCTTTGGCGGGATACTCACCACGATGTCGGGGTATCGGGTGCCTGAGGTGGTCGCCGCCATCAAGGCTCAGGCAGACAGGATGCTCCACACTTCGACCCTGTATCTCATCGAGTCACAGATCGAGCTGGCGGAGAAGATCGCCGGGCTATCCGGGATACCCGACGCGAAGGTCTTCTTCACCAACTCGGGGACCGAGGCGAATGACACCGCTTTGATGCTGGCCACCCAGTACCGGGGGTCCAATCAGATCCTGGCCATCCGAGGCAGTTATCACGGGAAGTCGCATTCTGCGGTTGCCATCACCGGGCAGAGATCGTGGTCGCCCACCAGCCTGCACCCGTTCAACGTCACCTACGTGCACGGTGGGTACAAGCTGCGCAGCCCGTTCGGGCACCTGCCCGACGACGAGTTCACCGCAGCATGTGTGGCCGACCTGCGTGAACTTCTCGACATCGCCACGGCAGGGGACGTCGCCGCGATGATCGTCGAGCCGATTCAGGGAGTTGGCGGGTTTGCCACGCCACCTGATGGCTTCTTTGGTGCCATGAAAGAAGTCCTCGATGAGCATGGGATCCTGTTCATCACCGACGAGGTGCAGACAGGATGGGGGCGGACCGGGGAGCACTTCTGGGGTTATCAGGCCCATGACGTCACACCGGACCTCCTCACCTTCGCCAAGGGGCTCGGCAACGGGCTTGCCATGGCGGGAGTGGTGGCGCGGGCCGAGGTGATGGACTGTCTTCAGGCCAACTCGATCTCGACCTTTGGGGGGAACCCACTGGCGACCGCCGGGGCCCTCGCCAACCTCGGATATGTGCTCGACCACGATCTCCAGACCAATGCCCACAAGATGGGGAACCGCCTCAAGAACGGTCTTCATCATCTCGCCGACGAAGTGCCCGAGATCGTGGAGGTCAGGGGCAAGGGCCTCATGCTCGGAGTCGAGTTCGCCGACCCGGAGAGCAATGCCCCTGACCCTGCCCTCACCGCAGCGGTCATGGAAGAGGCCAGGGTCGAGGGTCTGCTGATTGGGAAGGGCGGTCTCTATGGGAACACGCTCCGCATCGCCCCACCACTCTCGGTGACAGAGGAGGAAGTGGACGAGGCTCTACAAAAGCTGACGGCCGCAATCGGGAAAGCGAGGGAGCGGTAGTCCGTGACCTACACGATCAGCGACGCGACCGATGACGATCTGCCCGTCATCAAACGCGTGCTATACGAGGCGGTTGCCTGGGATACAGCGGGCGGTTGCCGACGAGCTGGAAGCGATGAGCCTCAGTGTTGAATCGGCAAACCCGGCGCGTCGGCTGTATCGGAGGCTCGGCTATGAGACGGTCGAGGTGAGAGATGGCGACTTCCTGATGTTGAAACGATTTGGCGAGACGAACGGTGACAAACCATGACTACCACACTCATAAGGGGCGGGACCGTGGTCACCGCCATCGAGCAGATGGAAGCCGACGTGCTGATCGATGGCGGGAAGGTGGTTGCCCTGCTGGGCAGGGAGCACACCGTCGAAGCCGACTCTGAGATCGACGCGACCGCCAAGCTGGTGATCCCGGGTGGGATCGATGTCCACACCCACATGGAGCTGCCCTTCGGGGGCACTTTCGCCGCCGACACTTTCGAGTCGGGTACCCGTGCCGCCGCCTGGGGTGGTACCACCACGATCATCGACTTCGCCGTCCAGACCGTCGGCCAGTCGGCCATGGACGGCTGGGAGGCTTGGATGGAGAAGGCGAGGGGCAACTGTGCCATCGACTACGGCTTCCACATGATCACCGGGGACATCAATGACCAGACCCTGAAGGAAATGGAGCTGTTGGTCGGCGAAGGCGTCACCAGCTTCAAGATGTTCATGGCCTATCCGGGTGTGTTCTACTCGGACGACGGTCAGATCCTGCGGGCGATGCAGAAAGCGGCCGAGGACGGCGCCACCATCTGTATGCACGCCGAGAACGGGATCGCCATCGACGTCCTGGTCTCCCAGGCCCTCGATCGCGGGGAGACCGAACCCATCCACCATGGAATCGTCCGCAAGTCCCTCCTGGAGGGTGAGGCCACCCATCGGGCGATAACGCTCGCCGAACTGACCGGTGTTCAGCTGTACATCGTCCACCTCTCGGCGAAGGAGGCGTTGGACGAGGTGATCGAGGCCCGTGACCGGGGGCTCAACGTCTACGCCGAGACCTGTCCCCAGTATCTGTTCCTCTCCCTGGACAACCTCGGCAACGGCTTCGACGGGGCCAAGTACGTGTGCTCACCGCCGCTGCGCGATGAGTCGGAGGGCCATCAGGATCGGTTGTGGCAGGGTCTGCGGACCAATGACCTGCAGATCGTCTCGACCGACCATTGCCCGTTCTGCATGGGCGACCATCACACCTTCGGCACCCAAAAACAGCTCGGCCAGGGCAACTTCTCCAAGATCCCCAACGGCATGCCCGGGGTGGAGCCACGCATGGGCCTCGTCTACAACGGGGGTGTGGCCGCCGGGCGGATAGGTGTCAATCGGTTTGTGGAGATCACCGCGACCACGCCGGCCAAGATGTTCGGTATGTATCCCAAGAAGGGGACGATCGCCGTCGGGTCCGACGCCGACATAGTCGTGTTCGATCCCAACGGCTCGCATACCATCTCGGTGGAGACCCATCACATGGATGTCGACTACTCGGCGTATGAGGGATGGCATATGACAGGCAAGGTCGACACCGTCTTGTCCAAGGGCAAGGTCATCATCGCCGACGACGCCTATCACGGATCTCCGGGGGACGGCGAGTACATCCCCCGGGGAACCAGTCAGTACACGATCTGATGACCATCGGCGGATTCAGGCCGTATATGGCCTGGGCTACCTTGGGTAGGCCATGGACTTTGGGGTAGTGCTCCAGACCGATCCGCCCGCCAGTCGGGTGGTCGAGCTGGCCAGGCTGGCTGAGAGCCTCGGGTTCACCCACGGCTGGACATTCGACAGCCATGTGCTCTGGCAGGAGCCGTTCGTCATCTACTCCCGGATATTGGCCGAGACCGAGAGGATGATCGTCGGGCCGATGGTCACCAACCCGGGCACGAGGGACTGGACCGTCCTGGCATCTCTGTTTGCGACGCTCAACGACATGTACGACGGGCGCACGATCTGTGGGATGGGTCGGGGCGACTCGGCCCTCCGTTACATCGGGGAGAAGCCCAAGACGCTGGGGACCATGGTCGAGTCGATGGCGGCGATCAAGGCCTTGGTGGCGGGAGAGGAGATCATCTACAACGACAAGCCGCTGTCGTTCCCTTGGGTCGAGAAGGGCTGGGACCTCCCGATGTGGGTGGCCGGATACGGCCCGAAGGCGCTGGCAACCATTGGCACCCACGCGGACGGCTTCATTCTCCAGCTGGCCGACCCTCAGGTGCTGGAGTGGACGATGGGAGCGGTTCGGGCTGCCGCCGCCGAAGCCGGCCGTGACCCGGGCGAGGTGAAGATCTGTGTCGTGGCCCCGGCGTACGTCGGCGACGACATCGCCCACCAGCGCGACCAGCTGCGTTGGTTTGGGGGGATGGTCGGCAACCATGTTGCCGATATGGTGAAGCTGTACGGGGAGGACTCCTCGAAGGTGCCGCAGACCCTCTCCGATTACATCAAGGCACGGGAGGGATACGACTACGACCACCACGGCAGGTCCGGCAATCCGTCGACGGAGTTCGTTCCCGACGAGATCGTGGACCGTTTCTGTGTGCTGGGCACGGTCGACCAACACATCGAGAAGCTGTCGCTTCTGAGGGACATGGGCGTGGACCACTTCGGGGTATACCTGATGCACGACGACCAGGAGGGGACGCTCCGCGCCTACGGCGACGAGGTGATCCCCGAGATCAACGGGTAGGCCGTTAGCTCAGTTCGGTCCGTTCCAAGGGGAGTCGTGCGCCATGTCGCCCATGAAAAACACTCATCCAACGTGAATCGCGTATCAGACGGCTGCGCCGTGGCTCTAACCAGGTGATTGGGAAGCAAGCCGTTTCACTGGAAGGAGAAGACCATGCTGCCTTATGAGAAGGTGCGACCGATACACGAGCACAAGTTGGCGTCGTTCGCCGAGCAGGCCGAGATCGCCAGAGCCCGTCGGGAAGCCCAAGCAGGTGGGTCCGGGGTGTTTGGCGCCATGGCCGGTGTCGTCGGAAAATCGCTCAGTGCGATCAAGTCGGTCGGCTCACCACGGAAGGCTCGACCTGCCGTATAGACCTCCCGAGGTCGTCCCCGGCTCTGTCGAGCGGACGACCCGACAACGGAGAGACGCCCCGGGATATCGGGGCGTCTCTCTTTCTATACGTACTGGAGGCCTGCCACATTGGCGTAGGGGACCGACCTGTTCGGCCACCAGACCATCCCGTCGGCCACCTGATATGGCGCGCCTTTCACGTGGGACGCGGCGGCAACCGCTGTAGCAAACGAGGAGCCGCTCCACTTCACCGTGTGCTCGGGGTCACGCCCGCTGAGACCCACCAGTGACACTCCCGGGGCGACATCGTCGACCCAAGGGCGGGAAGGGGGGGCGATTTCGGCCTCCCTGTCCCACACGGTCTCCACCCCGCCGTCCGTCGCAGCACCGACGCCACGAACGCAGTCGAAGGCTGCCGGGTAGACGGGGCGAGGATCGCCGCTATTGCCTCCGGCGGCGAAGATCACGGCGTTCCGGCCGAAATGCGCACGCCAATGGTCGATGGCAATCGCCAGCACCAGGAGGTAGGCATCGTTGTCCAACAGCCGGGTGGTCCCGAGGGACAGGTTGAGGGCCATCACCGTCTCTGGGCTGGCCGAGTGACGGTTGATCAAGCGCAAGACGGCCCCAAGGACGTCCAACTCGGTGGTCGGGTGGGGAGCGTCCTGATGATCGGGCTCATCGGTGACCAACAACCCTCTCGTATCCGGATGTGCCGCCGCAATCGAGACGACGGCATCGGGGTGCACCTGGCGGATGATGCTGGTGACGAATGTCCCATGACTGGTCTCACGCTTATCGAGCACCTCGATGTCGGTTTCGTCACGGATGACGCTCCCGCCCCGCATCCACTCCGGCAGGAAGTCATCGGCAACGATTCCCGAGTCGACCACCGCCACGACTCTTTCGGGGTCGGCTTCCGTCTCGGGTGGCGGGAGGGGCATGCGGGCATCCCGTGGATCGGTGCCGGCCATGAATCCTCGATGACTCTCGTAACCGACCCCGTGGATCGGTGACGCCGGGATCTCCCGGTCGCGGAGGGCTGCGGACGCGACGTGCGGGTCGGCAACACCCACCAGAGCCACCATCTCCTGGACCTGACCCGCCTCGTCGGCGCTCATACCAGCAAGCAGCTGGGCGACCCGCTCGTCATCCAGCTCGAAGGCACCGTCGAGCCCCAGGGCCGCTTCGACGTGATCGGGCTCCGAACTCAAGGCGATCACTCCGTCTATGTAGTGGCCGGTGCCCGGATCATCAGGATCTTCGGGTCTAAGCATGTCCTCTCCTTTGGTCGCGATCCTTGGTGGACCCCCACGACCCATCTGGCTGCGAGTATACGTACACCAAACCGACCGATGCCGATGACATCCGCTGAGATCATCTTGGACCAGGCTTTGGCCGATCCGCAAGCCGCACTCGAGGATGCGCGGCGTTACCTACGCCGGGCCGAGCCTGATGACCATGCGGGACGCGCTGTCACTTACCGAGCGATGAGCCTGGCCTCCCGGTTCACCCATCAGTTCGAAGATTCGATCGAGTACGCACGTCTGTCAGCAGAGTCCGCAGCCCTCGGCGGTGATGCTGGGTTGAGGCTGTTGGCCCTGTTGACCCTGTCGGGATCGATGGCTATCTCCGGTGACGCTGGTGCTGCACTTGGGATCGTGGAAAGTGCCCTCGAGACATGCGATGACCGGCATCTCGGAGCGAAGTTCGCTTTTCAGCGGGGTGCCCTCCTGGAGTTGCTCGGCCGCCTTGACGAGTCACTCACTGCCCTCGACGGCGCGCTCTCGGTATTCGAGGAGATACAGGACTCAGAATCGATAGGTGCCGTATTGCGAACCCGATCGCTTGTCCGTACTTCTCTCGGTCGGCTTGATGAGGCTGAGACGGACATTGTCCGAGCCATCGAGATCGCCCATGACCTGGGACGGACAGCAATCCTCGCCGGTCTCGAGCACAACTTGGGTCGTCTTCATGCTCATCGAGGTGACATACCGACTGCACTCCTATGGCTGACGAGAAGTGATGAGAGGGAGATGATGATCTCTGGTGCTCCTGCACCGCAACATGTTGCCCGATGCGAGGTCCTCATCAGCGCCGGGCTGTTTCGCGAAGCGCTTTTACTCGCCAAGAGGATTGCGGCGGCGAATCACACCACCAGGGATGAGGAACACGAGGCTGAAGCCCTACTGGTCGCGTCGAACGCCGCGCTGCTCGCCTCGATGTTCGAAGACGCCAGGTCATTGGCTGAGTCAGCCATGGATTTGTACGAGCGACAAGGCGCCCTGTCCAAGGAATTGGAGGCACGTCGCATTCTGACCGAGGCCAGGTGGCTCGCCGAGGGTGCTACACGTGAGCTGCTGACAACGGCACATCAGATCGCGGTCGAACTCGAATCCGCGGGTGTCTCGGTTGCTGCCGCTCAGGCCCATCTATTAGCCGGTCGGATCGCTCTCGACATCGAAGACTTGGCCACCGCCACTGGTCTTCTCGAGCCCGTTGCCTCTGTCAACGCTGGCCCGGTCGAGTTGAGGATCCAGGGCCGTTTGGCGAGAGGGCTTCTTCACCGGGCACGTGGCCAGCGTGCGGCGGCTGACGCCGCCGCACGCTCCGGACTCAGGCTCATCGACCGTTATCAGGCGGCACTGGGCGCCACCGACCTGAGGATGGGGATCGAGAGGCATGGCGCCGACTTGGCCCGGATCGGGCTCGGATTGGCACTCGACTCGCGGCGACCACGCCGTGTCCTGGCCTGGATGGAGCGCACCCGGGGACGTGCCCTCCGGCACCGTCCCGTGGTGCCGACCGGTGACGAGGAGACACGACAAATCCTCGGGAACCTGCGACGGATCGAGTCGGAGCTGCGCAATCTGGAGAAGAGGGGAGACCGTGATCTGCTGCGCCAGCGACGACGGCTTCAGGAGCAGATCAGCAACGCCGACCGTATCCGACGGGGAAACGACTCCGCCGACTCCGGGTTCGGCGTCGACCGTCTGGTCGAGTCGCTTGGGGAACGGTCGTTGGTGGAGATAGGTACTCACGACGGCGGGCTGTTTGCAGTTGTCGTTCGCCGGGGTCGAGCGAGGCTGATCGATCTCGGTCCGTTCGAGGAGGCCCTCGCCGAGCTCAGCCACATCAGGTTCTCGATGCGGCGTGCGGCTCGGATGGGCCGCGACATCGATGATGCCGCCATCCACCGGCTCGATAGATTGCTGCTCCACGGTGTCCGGACTCTCGACGATGAGGTCGTACTGATTCCGCCACCCGAGCTGATGGCCGCTCCGTGGGCAGTCATGCCGACATTCCACGGTCGGGCAGTCAGCGTAAGCCCCTCAGCCGAGATGTGGTGGCGGGCGCACACTGCGACACCCGTGGACGGGTCCGTCCTCGTAGCCGCGGGACCGGACCTTGACGTGGCCGCCGCCGAGGTCGAGGCCGTCGCCTCACTCTATGGCGAGGCGACGGTGCTCCTGCCCGGCACGACGGTCGACCAGGTTCGCGACGGTCTCGACGGTGCGGCTGTCGCTCACATCGTCTCTCACGCCACATTTCAAGCTCAGAACCCGATGTTCTCATCACTGCGTCTCGGTGACGGTGACCTCAACGTCTATGACCTCGAGCGCATGCAGCGTGCTCCCGCTTTGGTGGTGCTCTCGGCATGCGACTCCGGGTACACCGAGGCATGGTCCGGCGATGAGCTGGCCGGGCTCACCTCGGCGTTGCTCAGCATGGGGTCGCGCAACGTCGTGGCCAGTGTCGGTCTGGTTCCCGACTCGGAGGCGACATCGCGGTTGATGGTTCGCTTCCACCGAGGTCTCATAGGAGGTCGTGGGGTCGCCGAGGCCCTGTCGGGCGCACAGGCTGAGACGGCCGACGACTCCGCGGGATTCATCGCCGCCGCATCGTTCGTATGCGTAGGTGGCTGAATCGGCGGTGGCGGGTGTCGGTTTCCCTCTACGATCAGTGCAATCGAGGCTGATTCCCACGGAGAGTTGTTGAACCGCGCCGCAGCCGGCGATCGGGCGGCTTGGGACGCCCTGGTCGACCGATTCGGGCAGATGGTCTGGTCCGTGGCGAGGGGATTTCGCCTGGATGAGGCAACCGCCAAGGACGTCAGCCAGACCGTTTGGCTCAAACTGATCGAGAACATCGGCACGATCAAGGACCCCGAGCGTCTTCCTGGATGGCTGGCCACCACCTGTCGTCGGGAGGCACTTCGGGTGGCGAGGGCCCGTGAGCGCTCGGTGCCCACCGATTTCGAGTACGACATCGAGGACGAGACCGCATCACTGGACGAGATGCTGATCGAGGACGAGGAGAGTCGCCTGGTAGTCAGGGCGTTTCATCAGCTCGAGGAGGCATGCCGTCAGCTATTGCGTCTCATGACCGTCGAGCCGGCCTTGAGCTATGAGGAGATCGCCGAAGTGACAGGGCGGCCGATAGGCAGTCTCGGACCTACCAGGGCGCGTTGTCTGGAGAAGCTGAAATCTGCGATCGCGCGTATCACGAGCGGTGCCGGGGGCTCTTGACATCAGGAGGTGAGCACCTTGAGCGAGTACACGACACCAAAAGACGACGATCAGCTCATGGCCAGGCTCCGCAAGGGCCTCGGCGAGAGCGATGCTGCTCCCGCGGACGTGACCTCGTTTGCCAAGGCCGCCTTCACATGGCGTGACATCGATGCCGAGCTCGCCGAGCTCGAGTTCGACTCGGTCGACGAAGAGGTGCCGTCGGGTGTCCGTTCCACCGGCACTGCCCGGATGGTCTCCTTCCAGGCCGGTCAGTGGATCCTCGATGTCGAGTATGACGAAACCACCGGCCGGCTCATGGGCCACATCGCCCCATCAGCCCGCTACACCATCGAGCTCCACACCGCTGGGACCTTCTTTACGACCAGCTCCGACGAGAGCGGTCGTTTCCACGCGGATGGCGTGATCCCTGGACCACTCAGCCTGGTCCTTCGTTTCGAGGACGGTCAGGTCATAAAGACTCAGTGGATCGTCCTCTGACGATCCTTTTTCATGTATCACGCCTGGATCACATTCCTCTATCACGGTGAACCGTCGCCACGAGCGATGGATGAGAGGAGAGGGCTGATGCTCTACATGTCCCAAGCAAGGACCTTCCGCGGGTCGAGACCTTCGGCATGGGCGAACCGCCCACTCGAGTCGTTGGACAACCCGGTCAAGAGGTACCTGGGGAACCGCTCCGTGGGCCCTGGCCTGCGGCAACGGGCAACCCGTCGGACAGTCGAGCGCATGGTGCTGCGCCCCGCTTACTGATGGCGGAGCCGGCACCCATGGGGGCGTCCATTGGCTCGAGATGAGGACCTCGTGGGGGCGTGAGGGGAGACCCAGCCGGGCCGGGGGAGGCGAGCCGATGGAGGAGAGAAGGGAGATCGCAGCCGCGGTCTCCCTTCCTCTCGAAGGCCGATGCGGACACGGCCCGACCCTGGTGGCCATCCCATCGGATAGAGGGAAGCTGTGCTGACCGGTGCTTGTTGACTCGTGCAGTATGGAACTAGGAATCACCAGCTTTGCCGAGACCATCCGCTCCCACGGTGGCGACGACCCGCCCGGCCACGCCGAGCGACTGCGTCAGATAGTAGAAGAGATCGAGGTGGCCGAAGCGGCGGGGCTCGACGTCTACGGGCTCGGTGAGCATCACCGACCCGACTTCGCCTCCTCAGCACCAGCAGTGACGTTGGCCGCGGCCGCGGGGAGAACATCGAAGATCAGGCTCTTCCCGGCGGTTTCGATCCTGAGCACCGACGACCCGGTGAGAGTCTTTCAGCAATACGCCACGCTCGACGCCGTGTCACAGGGCAGGGCCGAGCTGTTGGTCGGCCGAGGCTCGTTCATCGAGTCGTTCCCGTTGTTTGGGCACTCGCTCGACGACTACGAAGAGCTGTTCGCCGAGAAGCTCGATCTGTTGCTCGAGATCCGTGACAACGATGGTCCGATGACCTGGTCAGGGCGGTTCCGTCCCCCGATCCAGGGTCAAGGCATCTATCCGCGACCAGAGCGGCGATTGCCCATCCGGGTCGCCGTGGGCGGCACCCCACAGTCCATCGTCAGGGCAGCCACCCGTGGCCTACCGGTGGCGCTGGCCATCATCGGTGGAAGCCCCGAGCGCTTCACAGCTCTCGCCGATCTTCACCGTAGGACCCTCATCGAGTCGGGATACCACCCCGAGGAAGTGCCCCTTTCGGTCCATGGCCACGGCTACATCGCCGGCAGCAACGAGGAGGCGGCCGCCGACTATTACGCCTCGTACGCGGCGGCGATGACCCGGATCGGGCGGGAGCGGGGTTGGGGCCCCATGACCCGCGAGCAGTTCGATTGGATGCGCTCACCGGAAGGCTCATTGGTCTTGGGTGACCCTGAGACGGTGGCGGCCAAGATCCTCCGCTGGAAGGAGATACTCGGCATAAACCGGTTCGAGCTTCACGTCAGTGTGGGCACGTTGCCCCACGACAAGGTCTTGAGAAGCATCGAGCTCCTGGGCACCAAGGTTGGCCCGATGGTCAACGAGGCGGGGTAGCTCTACGTATTCGTGCCAGGTGCGCTCGAATAGCAGGCAGTGTCATCAGGTCCTTGGCACGACCTGCCGCCTCCTTCGACCGTGCGACGTCTTGGAGTGATGCCGTGGGCACGAGGACGTCTCCGTACTCGATCTCGGATGCGCCGGCTATCAGCTCCAGGTATCCGGTCGTGCCCGCTGGGAGAATTGTCAGGTCGAGCGGCCCAGCCACCGTGTTGAGGTTGAGCACCGACATCTGCCCGATCATCTCGGCGGTCCACCCTCCTGGCAAACCGATGGTCTCCGAGCCGACCCTGACACCCGCCTCCAGCTCGTCGAGGGCTCGGGCCAGCCGTCTCAGGTTCTCGATCGACATCTCGGGGGTGATGTCGATGTCGACCGTCGGCTCGACCGCTACATCCCACAGCTCCATGGCGAATCCGCCGACTACGACGAACCGGACGTCATGTGACCGAAGGCAGCCGATGATGCGCTCAGCGTCGACACCTGGCGCCGGCATCAGTGGTCTCGGACCCGGCGAAGGCCGGCGGCCGCGGCTCGCTCCCGTGCCTGTCTCTCGACCTCTGCCCGGTGCTCGGGTGGAAGTGCGGCGAGAAACGATTCCACCGTCGCGTCATGGTCATCGAGGGGTGAGAGTGCGATCCGCATCTCGTATCCGGCGGCCGCCACCAGCTTGGCCAACATGGGCAGCGTTGGCTCCCTCCTCCCGGTCTCATAGGCCGAGACCACCTGCTGATTGACGCCGGCACGGTCGGCGAGCTGCGACTGGGTGAGTCCGGCCTTGTCTCTGGCGAGGCGAATCAGCCCGGCGGCTGGGGTTGGGGCGGCGTCGTATTTTCCCATTTGCCCATGTTATCACATACAGATGTAGGTGTACTAGCAATAGTAGGTATACATACGATAGGATGTGGTAGCGTCACCTATGAATCCCGGTACCATCGCGGCAATGGGCGCAATCAAAGACGTGCTGAGCCTCGGGTTCCCGTGGGAAGGCTTCGACCCCTTCCTGTTCACCGTTCATCATCTGGATCGGTACCCACCGGGCAATGACGACCTTGGACCCACGCTTCCCCTGCACGGGCGGAATCTGGGCTCGGACTTCTCCTACCTCGACGGTTGGAGCATGTACCACGGTGCGACGGTCCCTGGCTTCCCCCAGCATCCCCATCGCGGGTTCGAGACGGTGACGGTGGTGCGCCGCGGTTATGTGGACCATTCGGACTCTCTGGGCGCGACGGCCCGTTACGGGGAGGGTGACGTTCAATGGCTGACCACCGGGAGCGGGATCATGCACGCCGAGATGTTCCCTCTGCTCGACCCGGAGGGAGAGAACACGCTGGAGCTGTTCCAGATATGGCTCAACCTGCCTCCCCAGTCGAAGATGGTCGATGCCTACTTCGGGATGCTGTGGAGCGAGGCGATCCCCACGGTGTCTCCGGTGGCAGGGGTCAGCATCGACGCCATCGCCGGCCGCATCGGCGCCTTCGCGGCTCCCTCCCCGCCACCGGACTCCTGGGCCGCGCGGCCCGACACCGACTTCTCCATATGGCTGATCCGAATAGCCCCAGAGGCGTCGTATGAGCTGCCCGGTGCGAATGCCGACACCAACCGGACGTTGTACTGCTTCCTGGGAGACGACGTCCGGGTTGATGGGACAGCGGTGAGTGCGGATGTGGGCGTGCGTCTGGTGCCCACTGCCGCGGTGAGCGTGGAGAATCGGGGAGGGCCCGCCGAGTTCCTGTTACTCCAGGGTCGGCCCATCGGAGCCCCGGTGTTCCAACTCGGCCCATTCGTCATGAACAGCGCCGAGGAGCTGCGCCAGGCCGTGGACGACTACCGGAGGACCCAGTTCGGCGGCTGGCCGTGGTCACGCCCGGACCCCGTCCACCAGAGATCGGAAGGCCGATTCGCCATCCATGCCGACGGAAAGGTCGAGCATCGCGATCGTCAGCCGGCCTGAGAATGAGGGGGCGCTCCGGGGCGAGTGGCCCATTCGGGCGCCCAGATGACTGACGTCGGCTGAGGCTCGTTCACCGCACCGGGCGCGGGGAGCATAGGGCAAGATCGACACACCCCCCTTGGAGGATGCCTGTTCGACGAAATAGGTCTCACTTGGTCACGTTCAATTCTCGGAATTCGTCGGCCTGGTCACCACGAGAGGTCATCGGGCGGGACCGGGTCGTATCGTGGTGGCCATGAATAGGCGGATCATCACTTCCATCAGCCCGACCGACGGCCGGTTGCTGGCCGAGTACCCGGAAACGACACCCGACGAGGTACGGCATCACATCGATGTCGCCTCCATTCGCCAAGCGGAGTGGGAGACGGTTCCGATCGCCGAGCGGGCCGTCCCGATGACGAGGATGGCCGAGCTTCTCGAGGCCAATCGGGGTGAGTTGGCCGAGCTGATGGCTGACGAGATGGGAAAACCCGTGGGTCAGGGTCTGGGTGAGGTGGACAAGTGTGCCTGGGTGTGCCGGCATTATGCCGAGCACGCCGAGGAGATTCTCGCCGATGAGGCGATCGAGGCCGGACGGACCAGGAGCTATGTCGCCTACCGGCCCCTTGGCGTCGTGCT
>DASWKM010000115.1:0-5310 GCA_036396635.1 Acidimicrobiia bacterium | reverse complement strand
CACGATGTGACCGGGGTCTCGATTGGGCTCGGAATGGTCAGGCGGGCAGAGCGTCGTGGACCTGACTCACGGAGATCTTCCTCGCCTTGGCCGTCTCGGCGATCGGGATGGAGACGGTGAGGACACCGTGGTCGTATCCCGCCTCGATCGCATCGGTGTCGAGGCTCTCGCTAAGGAAGAACTGACGATTGAACGTACCGATGGGACGCTCGGCCAGGATCACCTTGTCTTCCTGATCACGCTCCCAGCTCCGTTCGGCGCTCAGCGACAGCGTGTTCTTCTCCACGGTGATGTCGATCGTGTCGGGATCGATCCCGGGCAGATCGATGTGGAGATAGAACCGGTCACCCCGGCGATATGCGTCGGCCGGCATGTAGTTGGCTCGGGCGTCGCCCCAGACCTGACGGGTCAGACGGTCGAAGTCCGAGAATGGGTCAAATCGCATCAACATTGCTTTGTCCTCCTCAAGGTTTCAGTGCAATTACTGCCTAAGTATGCATGATTAAATCTGATATGTCAAATGACAAATTTACTGATATCTCCAAGTGGAGAGAATGGGTGTGGTCTTGCCGGCTCGGCACATCCCCGCTCTCCTATGCTCACCTGGTGGCCATAAAGCCGAAGACGATTGGCTGGAGAGAGTGGGTCTCGATGCCCGAGCTCGGCGTGGTCGAGATCAAGGCCAAGGTCGACACCGGTGCCGACAACTCCTCACTCCACGCATTCAACATCGAGCGTTTCGAGGAGGACGGTCAGGCGAGGGTCAGGTTCGAGATCCATCCGCGTCAACGCAAGCGCAAACCCATTGTTCGCTGTGAATCTGCGGTGGTGGGAGAGCGAAGAGTCAAGAACCCGGGCGGGCGTGTCGAGGTGCGCCCGGTGATCCGTACCAAGCTGGTGGTCGCCGGAGAGGAGCTCGACGCGCTGGTCAACCTGACCACACGTGACGAGATGACCTTCCGGATGCTCATCGGGAGGCGAACGCTGCGCAAGAAGTTCACCGTGGACCCGGGCCGGAGCTACGTCGGGGAGAGGCCGACCAGAATGGAGACGTCATGAAGATCGCGATTCTCTCCCGAGCAGCATCTCTCTACTCCACCGCACGGCTCAAGGAGGCGGCGCTCGGGCGTGGTCATGAGGTTGCCATCGTCGACTACCTCCGCTGCTACATGGACATCACCGCACGCCGCCCCAAGGTCCTTTACCGCGGTGAGGAGGTCAGACCGCATGCCGTGATTCCCCGTATCGGTGCGTCATACACCTTCTATGGCGCGGCCGTCGTGCGTCAGTTCGAGATGGCCGATGTGTTCACTCTCAACAGCTCAGACGGGATCAGCCGGTCGAGAGACAAGCTTCGCTCGTTGCAGATCCTCTCCCGGGCCGGCGTCGGGCTTCCCACGACCAGCTTCGCCCACTCGATCCAGGACATCAGTGGCCTCCTCGAGGTCGTGGGCGGAACGCCTGTCGTGGTCAAGCTTCTCGAAGGCACCCAGGGCATCGGGGTGGTGCTCGCCGAGACCAAGAAGGCCGCCGAGTCGGTCATCGGGGCTTTCCGCCAGCTCGACGCCAACATCCTGGTCCAGGAGTTCATCAAAGAGGCGGGTGGGTCCGACATCCGGGCGTTCGTCGTCGGGGGGAAGGTCGTGGCATCGATGCGTCGCCAGGGAGCGCCGGGAGACTTTCGATCGAACCTGCACCGCGGGGGTCTCGCCGAGGCCATCAAGCTGACACCAACAGAGCGCTCGACGGCGGTGCGGGCCGCCAAGAGCATGGGACTGAACGTGGCCGGCGTCGACCTGCTGCAGTCGAGCGAGGGGCCGTTGGTGCTCGAGGTCAACTCGTCGCCTGGCCTGGAGGGAATCGAGGCGGCGAGTCGTGTCGATATCGCGGATCTGATCATCGAGTACATCGAAGACAACGTCGGTGCCTGAGAACCATCTCAACGGACCGATCACCGTTGGTGGGGTAACCGTGCGACCGGGTCGGAAGATCCAGTTCGAGCTGCCCTTTGCCAAGGTGGCGACGGGAGCCACCGAGTCGCTCCCGGTCAAGGTGATCAACGGGCGGGCATCGGGGCCCCATGTGTGGCTCTCGGCGGCCATACACGGCGATGAGCTGAACGGCATCCAGATCATAAGACGGGTGCTGCGCGAGCTCGACGCCAAGTCACTGCGCGGCGCGCTGATCGCGGTTCCGATTGTGAACCCGCTCGGCTTCATCATCCAATCCCGATATCTCCCGGACCACCGGGACCTCAACCGCTCCTTTCCCGGCTCGGCACGCGGGTCGGCGGCAGCCCGACTGGCCCATCTCTTCATGAGTGAGATCGTGGAGCAGTGCTCGGTCGGAATAGACCTGCACACGGCGAGCAACCATCGCATCAACCTGCCCCAGCTACGTGCCGACCTCGACGACAGGCACACGTTGCGCCTGGCCCAGGCGTTTGGGGCCCCATTCACGATCCATGCCCGTTTTCGCGACGGCTCCCTGAGACAGGCCGCGGCCGAGCGCGACAAGACGGTCCTGTTGTACGAGGCCGGCCAGGCGAACCGATTCGACGACGAAGCCATCGACGCCGGTGTCAACGGCGTCATGCGCACTCTTCGCCAGCTCCGGATGATCGATGCCAGGCTTCCCCGTGCCCCGGCCACGCGTCTGGTGCGACGGACGCGCTGGGTGCGCGCCCGTCGCGGCGGGATCGTGGAAATCGATGTGAAGCTCGGTGACTTCGTGGCGCAAGGCGACTCGGTCGCGCACATCTCAGATGCGTTCGGTGTGCGACCGACGCAGGTGCGTTCAGCTGAGGCCGGCTGGGTGATTGCCCGCTCGTTGCGACCGCTGGTCAACTCGGGGGATGCTCTCGTCCACCTGGCCGCCCAAGCAGACGGGCCCGATCGTGACGAGCCCGCCGAGAGACAGCGTTAGCGGTCGGTGAAATGCCGTCGGTCGGCCGATCGTCAGCGGCGGCTAGAGCTAGCTGTCACCAACCTGACGGCCGGGTTCAGCTAGCTGGCTCTCTGGATCTCTTCGAGCCAGGTACGGCGAATCTTGCGACGTTCCTTGGGGGTGTGCCCGCCCCAGATGCCTTCGGTCTGATTGGTCTCGATTGCCCAGCTCAGACAGATGTCAGCCACCGGGCAGGTGGCGCACACGGCCTTGGCCCTGACGATTCCGCCAAGGTCCTCCTTCGCTGGGAAGAAGCTGACTTCGTCCTGGACATCCAGACAGGCAGCCGCTTCCCTCCACGGGGTAACTGTCAGATCAATCACTCGTCGCCCAATCATGATTGGGCACAGGTAAACGCAGAGTCAATAGTTTTCGTTCCCGATTCGAAGACGGGAGCGCTGACGTGCAAGGAGAGCCCCGGTACCGGCCGAACCTGGCACCAGGCCCACCGACGAGGGTGCCGGACGGCGTCGGTCTTCAGCCGAGATCGAAGGGCTCGGGAACGGCACCCGCTGGGAGCCGCCCGAGCTCGGACTTGGCCACCGACCGCAGATGGACCTCGTCCGGGCCATCGGCGATCCTCAGCCAACGGCCCATCGAGTACAACTCGGCTATGGGCCAATCTTCGGTGAATCCGGCGGCGCCAAAGAGCTGCATCGCGTGGTCGGCCACAGATGTGAGGAGATTGGGGGCAGCCACCTTGATAGCGGCGATCTCGGTGCGGGCGGACTTGGCACCCACGTTGTCGATCATCCAGGCGGTCTTGAGCACCAGCAGGCGAACCTGCTCGATCTGAATTCGGGCGCGGGCGATCCATTCACGGACCACCCCCTGGTCCGACAACGGCCGGCCAAATGCCATCCTCGCCTGCGAACGCTGAACCATGAGATCGAGACATCGCTCGGCGGCTCCGATCGCCCTCATGCAGTGGTGGACTCGACCAGGGCCGAGACGTGCCTGTGCGATGGCGAAGCCTCCACCCTCCTCGCCGAGGAGGTTGGAAACCGGCACACGCGCCCCATCAAACCGGATCTGGGGATGACCGCCTCTGTCCTGATAACCGAACACCGACGGGGACCGCTCGACGTCGACACCCGGGGTGTCCATGGGGACGATCACCATCGACTGCATGCGATGACGTTCGGCATCGGGGTTCGTCACCCCCATCACAATGGAGACTTTGCACCGGCTCGACATCGCCCCGGAGCTGAACCACTTGACACCCGTCACGACGTACTCATCGCCCACCATTTCGATCCGGGTTCGGATGTTGGTCGCATCGGAGCTGGCGACATCGGGCTCGGTCATGGAGAAGCAGGAGCGGATCTCGCCTTCCAGCAGCGGGTGAAGCCACACGTCTTTCTGTTCCGGTGTGCCGAACATGTGGAGGATCTCCATGTTCCCGGTATCGGGTGCAGAGCAATTGAGGGCCTCAGGTGCGAGTTGGGCGCTTCGCCCGGTGATCTCTGCCAGAGGGGCGTACTCGAGCACCGACAATCCAGCCCCATGGTCGGGATCGGGGAGAAAGAGATTCCACAGGCCCCGACTCCTGGCTTCCTTCTTCAAGTCCTCCAGAATCGGCGGGTGATGGTGTGGGTCACCCGAGTCATGCATCTGCTGGCGGTAGATCGGCTCGGCCGGGTAGACGTGTGTGTCCATGAAATCGGTCAACTCGCCCCGCAGCTGCTCGACGCGTGGGGTGTGAGCGAAGTCCATTGTGGGCCGACGCTAGTGGTTCGTCGGCTGTCGGGCACTCAGAGAGGTGTCTCTTCGGGCTCGTCCTCGGTGTCGTCGCCATACGAGAGGGTGGGCAGACCGCGCACCGCTGCCGGCTGACGCCCCGCACCGAGCTCCGACACGAGCAACCACCCGGCCAGCACCGCGATGAACAACCGCCTCGTCTGGAGGGCGAGGACCAGGGCCACCACCGCCGTCGTCGTGAATATGGTGCGTGCGACCATCGGGCCCCGCTTCGGGGCCACCTTTTGCAGCAGCGATTCAAGGAGATGTCCGCCATCGAGAGGCCTGATCGGCAGCCAGTTCAGCAAGCCCCAGAACACATTGACGAAGACGAGATTCTCCAGCGTGAAGGTGGTGAGCGGTGAATACGGCCCGAACCGACCGGAGACCACCCACACCGCCCCACCGAACAGAAGCCCGGCAGCCGACCCGGCAGCCGCGATGACCGCACGTCTGCCCGGAGTGAGCTCGTCATCGGGAGCTGCCCAGCGGGTCAGGCCACCCAGCCCATTGAGCTCGATGGCAACTTGTGACCCGAACATCCGGGCCGTGAAGGCATGACCGAGCTCGTGAATCAAGATCGAGACGAACACGATCGCGACCCAAGCCGCACTGCGCGCCGGG
>DASWKM010000114.1:0-11860 GCA_036396635.1 Acidimicrobiia bacterium | reverse complement strand
CGGTTGCCAACAGGACGATGTCGTCGTCCAGCTCCCCGCTCTCGGTGTAGTCGAGGGTGAGGCGGACACGGACCGGGTAGGCCGAGCCCATCCGGGCAACCATCACCTGCAGGCGCTCATCGAGGCCCACCGCCGGCTGGGTGGCGTCTTTGAGCTCGAACACATAGCGACGCAGGGTGTTGACCGAGTCGTCGAGCGTGTCGATGGACTCGGTGAGTAGACCACCGATCTCGTCGTCGGTCAGTCTCAAGCTCAGGCCCTGAAGGCTCAACCCCACTGCGAACAGGTCCTGTATCACCGAGTCGTGGAGATCACGGGCGATGCGCTGCCTGTCCTCGACCACGGCGACACGGCTGAGGCGTGTTTGGAGACGGGCAGTCTGGACGGCGGCCCCGGCGATGCGGCTGAGGGCTTCGACGACGACGACGTCGTCATCGTTGAACCCCCCTTCCTTATTGGTGAGATACAGATTGCCGAACGCATCGTCGCCGACGGTCACCGGGACACCCAGGAAGTTGGTCATGGGTGGATGGTTTGGCGGAAAACCCACCGAGTCGGGGTGCTGGGAGATCGATTCGACCACCATCGACCGGTTCTCCCGGATCACCGTGCCCAGCACACCGCGCCCGGTCGGCGGGTGCCCGATCAGATCGGCCTGCTCGAGGGGGATCCCCTCGTATATGAACTCGGACAGCAACCCATGCTCCCCGATGATGCCCAGGGCGACATATGACGCCTGGGTGGCGGCTTTCGCCTCGAGCGCCAGGGTGCGGAGGACCCGGCCCAGATCGCTCTCATCGGCGACCGAGACCGCTTCGGCGATGAGCGGAGTGAGCCTCGTCAGCTGCGGAGGATCAGACATCTCACAGGACGATAACGCCAACTACCGTGGTCCCCGATGTCGCTGCGAGTCTTGCTGGTGGACGACCACGAGGTGGTGAGGGCCGGTCTCAAAGCCCTCATCGACTCTCAGGACGACATGACCGTCGTCGGGGAGGCGGGCACCGCCGAGGATGGGGTTCGGCGTGTCGGTTACGACGAGCCGGACGTAGTCGTGCTCGACGTGAGACTGCCCGACGGGAGTGGTGTGGAGGCGTGCCGTGAGATGAGGGAGCGCTTTCCGCAGGTCAGTGTGCTGATGCTCACGTCGTTTGCCGACGAGGAGGCCCTGATGGCTGCGATCCTGGCCGGCGCCTCCGGGTATGTCCTGAAAAGGATCAAGACCGACGACCTGATTCGGGACATACGTCGGGTCGGAGCAGGCGAGTCGTTGCTGGACCCCGAGATGACCGAGCGGCTGTTCGCGAGGCTGCGCACCGGGGACACGGCTGATCCGCTGTTGGGCCGACTCACCAAGCAAGAGCGGACAATCGTTGAGCACATCGCCGCCGGGCTCACCAACAAGCAGATCGCCGAGGAGATGTTCCTCGCCGAGAAGACGGTGAAGAACTACGTCTCCAATGTCCTCTCCAAGATGGGGATGAGCCGTCGGAGCGAGGCGGCGGCATATGTTGCCCGTGTCCAGGCTGAGCAGAGCGGGTCCGACCAACCGGAGACCTGGGCCTAGTGGCCCGTTATCAGGCCAGCTCGAGGATTATGACCGGTATCCCCCGGGAGGTCCTGGCGTCGTATTCGGCAAACTGGGGCCACTCCCGTTTCTGTCGCTCCCAGATCCTTCCCCGCTCATCACCTTCCACCACCCGGGCCTTCACCTCGATCATGCGGGCTCCCACCTCGACCGATGTCTCCGGGAAGGCCATCAGATTGTGATACCAGGCTGGGTTGTGCCGGGCACCGCCCTTGGAGGCGAAGACGGCGTAACCGTTGTCGACTCGCTGGTACATCAGTGGGCTCACCCGATGCGTGCCGCTCCTTGCCCCGCGGTGGTGGAGAAGCAACAGTGGCCTCCCCTCGAACATGCCGCCAACCCTGCCCTCGTTGGCCCGAAACTCCTCGATGATCCCGTGGTTCGGGGTGCTCATGGCTTTCCCAACACCTGTGGAGGCAGGTCTATTCGTGTGGGTGGGCATCGTGTCGTCGCTCAGAGCTCGATGACGGGTATCTCCATGGTGTCCTCGATCCTCATGCCGGGGACCAGCAGCACCGGAAGGTGTGAGTTGACCATCACGCGGGCAGACACACTCCGCCATGCCTCCTCGGTGAACAGCCGGCGGGTGGCACCCATCACCACCATCTCGGCACCTACCTGCTGGGCGGTCTGGATGATGGCTTCAGCGGGGTCGTCGCCCTCGACAAAGCGGATGTCGCACTCGATGTCCTCGGCGGCGAGTGCCGCGCATATCGGGTCGACTGCGCGCCGCCCCCTCTCTTCGAGGTAGGCAGCCGCCTTCTCCTCTTCGGATGAGGACTGGTCGCCGGCATCGTCGAGGAAGGATCGGCGAACGTCGTCGTCCAACGACTCGAGAAACGAGCGGGGCACGCGGATCACGGTCATGACGGCTACCGAGGTCTCATCACCGATCAGCTGACGACAGAACTCTGCAGCGGGGGCCGCGGGCAACACACCGGTGGTTGCTATGAGGATCCGCACCGCTGGAACATTAGGGTGACACCCCCCGTTACGCAGAGCGCATGCTTGACCCCGAGTTGATCAACAAGGTGACCTGGAAGATCCCCAATGCCCTGGTTTTGGTCGGGTCCGCTTCCGGCGATGAGTGGAACGGGATGACCACCAGTTGGATCACCCAGCTCTCGATGGAGCCGGTGATTATCGGGATCGGCATCGACAACAAGGCCGTTACCCACCGGCTGATCAGCGAAGGCGGCTGCTTCTCGGTGAACCTGTGGTCATCGGAGGACACCGCGCCGTTCGTCAAATTCTCGAAGCCGGCAACGCGCGACGGGGACATGCTCAACGGCCGCCCGGTCAGGACCGCGACCACCGGTGCCCCTGTCTTCGTCGAAGCCATCGCGTGGCTGGACTGTGAGGTCCAACAGTCGATCGACCTCGGCACCCATACTCTTTTCGTCGGGGAGGTGGTGGACGCGGGGCTCAACGATGATGAGACTCGTGCCGCAGCCATCTCCGACACACGGATGAAGTACGGCGGCGTCAAACGCGGCGGTCATTGAGAGCCAGGAGGGTCTGATGGATGTTTCGGTCGAGGGCAAGGTGGCTGTCGTCACCGGAGGTAGCCGGGGAATCGGGTTGGCGACTGCGTTCGAGCTCGCCCGGAGTGGGGCCACCGGCGTGGCCATCACCTCGAGGAAGCATGAGAACATCGAAGCGGCCAGGGCGGAGTTGATCGACGCGGGTGTGGGGAGCGACCGGATCCTGGCCCTCACGGCAAGAGCCGACGACGAGGAGGCAGCCGATCAGGCCGTCGCCGCCACCGTCGAGGCATTCGGGGCGTGTGACATCCTCGTCAACAATGCCGGAACCAACCCAGCGGCCGGAAACCTCATGGAGGTGGACCTCGGGGCGCTGGACAAGACCTGGCAGGTCAACATGAGAGCGCCCCTGCTTTGGGTGAGGTCCACCTTCAACGCCTGGATGGGCGCCAACGGGGGGTCGGTCGTCAATGTGGCCTCGGTGGCGGGGCTCAGGCCAAGCCCATTGATGGGTGCCTACAACATCTCCAAGGCGGGTCTGATACACATGACCCGCCAGCTCGCCCACGAGCTGGCGCCCGACATCCGGGTCAATGCCGTCGCCCCGGGCGTGGTCAAGACCCGGTTGGCGGGGGCGCTGCTCACCGATGAGGGGGCCGCGGCCCGGATGCACCCTCTGGGCCGGGTGGGTGAACCGGAGGACGTCGCCCGGTTGATCGTCTTCCTGGCGTCCGACGCCTCCAGTTGGATGACCGGCGCCATCGTGCCGGTCGACGGGGGAGTGGTGGGTGCATCGTCTTCCGGCATCTCTTAGTGGCCCATCCCAGACCCGACCCCGAGCTGGCAGTCCGGTACCTGGACGGAGACGTCGGTGACGTAGATCTCTTCACCCATGCCAGGTCGCTCCGGGATGAGGGGAAGGGAAGAGTCGTCACTTACAGCCGCAAGGTGTTCATACCCCTCACCACGCTGTGTGTCGATCGTTGCACCTACTGCACCTTCGCCAAGCCACCTGGCGCCGGAGGCGTCTACATGGAGCCCGAGGAGGTCCTCGCCGTTGCCCGGGCCGGTGATGCCGTCGACTGCACCGAGGCCCTGTTCACGTTGGGGGACAGGCCGGAGCAGCGATGGCCCCAAGCACGTGAGTTCTTGGCCGCGAAAGGTCACGCGACGACTCTCGAGTATGTGGCCGAGATGTCGGCGATGGTGAGGGCCGAGACCCGGCTCTTCCCTCACGCCAACCCCGGGTTGATCGACGATGACGGGTTTCGCCTGCTCCGGCCAACCAACGTGTCGATGGGAATGATGCTCGAGAACATCTCGGATCGACTGACCCAGCCGGGGATGCCTCACCACGGGACCGTCACCAAGACTCCGGTGAGCCGGGTTGGCACCATCGAGGCGGCAGGGCGGCAAAAGGTTCCCTTCACCACCGGAATCCTGGTGGGAATCGGCGAGAACAACACCGAGATCGTCGATTCGCTCTTTGCCCTCGCCGACGTGGCAGCAAAGACGGGAGTGGTCCAGGAGGTCATCGTCCAGAACTTTCGGGCAAAGGCCGACACGGTCATGCGACACCACGCCGAGCCGGTGCCTCGCTGGTTCGCCCGCGTGGTCGCACTGGCCCGTTGGATCATGGGGGCGGAGGCAAACATTCAAGTGCCTCCCAATCTCACCGAGTCCTATGAGATCTACCTGGGCGCCGGCATCAACGACTGGGGAGGTGTCTCGCCGCTTACCATCGACTGGGTGAATCCTGAAGCGCCATGGCCGCATCTGGAGGAGCTGACGGCACGCACCCAGCTGGCCGGGTTCGAGTTGCGGCCCCGTCTTCCGGTCTACCCCGAGTACATCGACGAGGAATGGATCGCACCCGGATTGGTTGACGACGTGCGTGCGGCGAGCGACCAAGATGGGCTCGCCGCCATTGGCTCAGGAGTGCGATGACTGTCACCTTTCTCAGGATGCGACCGGCCGAGGCCCTGGCCGAGCCGACCGCGGTCAGCCGGCGCCGGGAAGGCACGACCGTCATCGAGATGGGGACGCCAACCACCGCCGACCTGGCTGCCGCCGGCAAGGCAGGAATGCTGATTGCGGCGACCACGCCGACGAGCGCTGAGGTTGCCGCCTGGGTGTTGTCACCATCGGAGGCTCTGGCACTGTCGCCGGCGTGGTGGCGTCTCACCGTTTTGAACGATGGGTCGCGGGAGGAGGTGCTCGATGCACTGGCCCGTACTCGGGCCGCTTTCTTGCGAACCTCCCGCTCCTCTGTCGCCGTGGCCGTGACGATGGACGCGCTTCCGGGTATCGCGACATCGGTATCGGTCTTCGTCGATGACATAGATCAGGCATTGGAAGCGGTTCGAGAGGGGGCCACCGACCTCCTGTTGCGTGACTGGAGCCAAGAGCGGATCGGGGAGCTCCGTGACAGCCTCGACCAGCCACTGGTCGAACGGACGGCATACCCCCTTGGGCTCGAGATCGACGAGGCGCGAGACACACTCCCGACGGCCGTGCTCACCGCGTGGCTCGGCCAGGTCGATGCCTCGGGTGCGGCCCGCCCGCGTTATCAGTGGGCGCCCGGGAAGAACATGCCGCCCCCGGTCCCGGCTCGGCGAGTGTCAGCCGAGTGGCCGGACGCGGCCTGGGTGGAGGGCGCTGCTCCGCGCGGTCTGGCGGGCGCCGGCACCCTGACCCCCATTCTGGAGCGTTCCCTGGAGGGCACGCCTCCGACCGTTGCCGAGATCGAGGAGCTGTTCCGGGCCCGTGGTGACCAGCTCGATGCCGTCGCCCACGTGGCCGACGTGCTGCGCGAACGGGCGGTCGGTGACACGGTGACGTATGTGATCAACCGCAACATCAACTACACGAACCTCTGCTACTTCAAATGCGGGTTCTGTGCATTCTCCAAGGGCCCGAAGTCGCTGAACCTGCGTGGTGAGCCCTACCTGATGGGTATATCCGAGATCGTCGACCGCGCCCAGGAGGCCTGGGACCGTGGCGCCACCGAGGTGACACTCCAAGGTGGCATCCACCCCGACTTCACCGGCAACTTCTACCGGGAGGTCGTCGAGGCGATCAAGGAGCGCCTTCCCGAGATGCACATCCACGGGTTCACCCCACTCGAGGTGTGGCAGGGCGCCGAGACGCTGGGGATCCCGGTGCGACAGTTCCTCAGCGAACTGCGCGGAGCCGGTCTGGGCACCCTACCGGGGACGGCCGCCGAGATCCTCGACGACGACATCCGCACCCACCTGTGCCCGGACAAGATACGGACCTCCCAGTGGGCAGAGGTCATGATCACCGCTCACGAGATGGGGCTGAGGGCGACCTCGACCATCATGTTCGGCCACATCGATCATCCCCGCTCATGGGCCAACCACCTCGAGGTGATCCGTCGGATACAAAGGCGCACCGGGGGGTTCACCGAGATGGTCCCACTCCCCTTCGTCCACATGGGCTCACCCATCTTCCTGCGGGGCCGCTCCCGTCCCGGGCCGACCTGGGACGAGGCGGTGCTGATCCATGCGGTGTCACGCATCGCGTTCGACGGGCTCATCGACAACATCCAGGCTTCATGGGTCAAGCTCGGCCTCGACGGCGGGGCACGTCTGCTGGATGCCGGGTGCAATGACCTCGGTGGCACGCTGATGGGTGAGATCATCACCAGATCGGCCGGAGCCGAGCACGGTCAGGAGGTGACTCCGGCCGAGTTCATCGGGGTGATCGAGTCGGCGGGTCGCACCCCGGCCCTTCGCAACACCACGTACGACATCCTCGACCGGGTCTGACCACTGCCCGATTAGCGGCCGCGATAGGTCAAGCCCCGGGCCGCGGTGGCGAATCCCCACTCGCTGAGCGGCGCGGCCAGAGGTGACACGGGCGCCGGCTCACCGTTGACCGTGATCAGCGTCAGACGCCGATGACGGCCGGCGACATCGGCCAGGGCGCGAGAGATCTGGCCGAACGTCTCCGGTGTCATGTCGAAGAGGGTGAGCCCCCGGCGGCCCTTGTCGAGGTAGCCGACCAGCGCACCGCCGTGGAGCAGGACATAGGCCCCGGCGTCACGGGCGAGCCTGGTGTCGTCGACATCGGGCCAGGGGAGGACCCCACCGTATGGGTTGGCCGGGTCGGTGGCAGCCACAGCCATCAGCTCGGCGGCCGCCTCCGACCGAAGGCGGTCCACCGCACCGGGCAAGGCGAACTGGGAGCCACCCAGCCCCTCCACGAAGTAGCCACGGCGTATTCGACCGGTCTCCTCGAGATGGCTGTACACCGGGTAGAGGGCGCTGAAACCACCCGGGAACCCCTCGGCGAGGATGGTCCGTCGGGTGACCACACCGTGCCGATCCAGCAGTAGCTCCGCCCAGGCCGCATGGCGCTCTGTCTCTGTGGGGCGATCGTTGACCAGGGTCTCGGTCAACGACCATCGACCCTGGGCGTGGGCAGCGAACCGGCTCGACAGCGAGGGACGGCCACCACCCCTCGACTTCCTCCGTGCGACGTAGGCGCGGACCGGGGCAAATGTGTCATTCGTCACATGCCCGGCCCACACCAGCTCCCAAAGAGCCCCCAGGATGGTCTCCGGGTCACCGCCACCCGTGGCGTCGTAGAGGTCGCGGAAGAAACTCGCACCTCGCCTCTCCAGGAATCCCAAGATCCCGGAAGCAATCTCGTCGGGCCGATAATCAGGGTCCGGGCCATGCCACAGGGTGGGCAGAGACTCACGGGGATAGAGGGCGATGCGCCCATCTCGTGCCCCGATCCCACCCTGACCGACCCATACCAGGTCACCCGACACCATCATCTCGTCGATGCCTGTACCCGCATCCGACACCCGGGCTGCCAGCACGTCACGCTCCAGTGCCGAAGCCGGGATGGCGGCACCGGTCAGTTTGCGCAGGGCATCGGCCAGTGCGTTACGTCCCCGGGGCAGGTCGAGCCCGACCCCCTGCCAGACCAGCTCGAAGCGGGCCAGGGCCGATGGCGCAACCGGTTCGACCTCGGAGCGGAGCACCGCCAGCGACCGGCGCTTGAGACGTTTGAGGACACCGTCGTCGACCCACTCCCGTCCTTCTCCTCCCGGGCGGAATGCACCCTGGATCACACGAGACATCTGCTCCAACCGGGCCAGGGCGGTCTCCACCACACCTATGGGGAGACCGAGCGCGTGGGCGGCGTCGGCGATGACAAACGGTCCATGGGTGCGGGCGTAACGGCCCACGACATCGCCGAGTGGGTCCTCAACAAGCTCGAGGAAGGCGTGCGGGACCCCTGCAGGAGGTTGGACGCCGAGACCGTCACGGAGCCTGGCCACGTCTTCGATGGCGGCCCACCGGCTCTCGCCTCTCATGACGATGCTGACCACCCGTCGCGATTCGACCAGGCGCTCGAGCACACCAGGGACGTCGATGCCTTCGCTTCGCACCTCGATGTCCTGGGTCGAGAGCGGGCCGAGGTCACGAAGGAGGTCGTGCACCCCGTCGAGACGCCTGACTCGTCGGCCGTCGGTGAGCCGCTGTAACTCCAGCTCGACCGCAGCCACAACCTCGGGGTCGATCAGCTCCCTGAGCTCGCCCTCCCCGAGCAGCTCCCTGAGCAGGTCACGGTTGAGGGTCAGCGCCGCGGCGCGTCGCTCCGCCAGAGGCACATCGGCCTCGTACATGTAGGCGGCGATGAATGAGAAGAGAAGCGACGAGGCGAATGGGCTCGGGCCGTGGGTGTCGACTGGGAACACCCGGATCCTCCGGGACCGGATGTCACCGAGGACCTGCTGGAGGGCGGGAAGGTCGAAGTCGTCCTGGAGGATCTCCCGATAGACCTCGAGGAGGATCGGGAACGAACCAAACTGCTTGGCGACTCCCAACAGATTGGCAGACCGTCTTCGCTGCAGCCACAAGGGCGTTCGCTCCCCAGGACGTCGGCGGGGGAGCAGGAGTGCCCGGGCCGCGGCCTCCCGGAACCGGGCGGCGAACAGCGCCGTGTCGGCGAGGTGGTCGATCAGGATGCCCTCCACCTCTTCGGGGTCGAGTAACAGGTCGTCCGCATCCGGCGGGTCGTCGGAGTCGGCGAACCTGAAGGCGATGCCGTCATCGGACCAGATGGCGTCCACGTCCGTGCCATATCGAGAGCGGAAACGATGACGCAGAGCCATCGCCCATGGGGCATGGATGCGCGCCCCCAACGGCGACAGGAGAACGAGCCGCCAGTCCCCGATCTCGTCCTGGAAGCGCTGGACCACGATGGTCTTATCGGTGGGGAGCGCCCCGGTTGCCTCCTTCTCCTCGGCAAGGTACGAGATGAGATTGCCGGCGGCGAAGTCGTCGAGGTTGAACCCGGAGCGGAGTCTGGACCGGGCCGCGTCGGGGTCGAGGGACGCGGTCTCTCTGATGAACCGCCCCACCGCCTCACCCGTCTCGAGTGGCCTCCCCAGCATGTCGCCGTGCCAGAAGGGCATGCGCGCGGCGGACCCGGCGGGTGCGGGCACAACTTCCACGTTGTCGTGGGTTATCTGGGTGATCCGCCATGCACTCGACCCGAGCAGGAACGTGTCCCCTTCCCGGGACTCATAGACCATCTCCTCGTCCAGCTCACCTACCCTGCTCCCGTCGGGCAGGGTCACCCGATACAGTCCCCTGTCGGGGATGGTGCCTGGGTTGGTCACTGCCAGCTGTCGCGAGCCGGGCCGGGCGCTGACATCTCCGGTCGCGCGGTCCCAGGTGATCCGTGGCCGCAGCTCTGCGAACAGGTCCGACGGATATCGGCCGGAGAGCATGTCGAGTGTCTCGTCGAAGACAACACGACCGAGCTCGGAATAGGGGGCTGCGCGACGGGTGATCTCGTAAAGGGCGTCTGCCGTGGTGTCGCCGGAAACAACCTGGGCGACGATCTGTTGGGAGAGCACATCGATCGGGTTGGCCGGGACACGCGTCGTCTCCACCTTGTTCTCCAGCATCTGTGCGGCCACCACCGCCGCCACGAGCAGGTCTCCGCGGTACTTGGGGAAGATCTTGGCCCGGGAGATCCCGCCGACCTGGTGCCCGGCGCGGCCCACCCTCTGCAGACCGGAGGCCACCGAGGTGGGTGACTCGACCTGGAGCACGAGGTCGACCGCACCCATGTCGATGCCGAGCTCGAGGGAGGATGTGGCCACCACCGCCTTGAGATCGCCGCGTTTCAATGCCTCCTCGATCTCCAGCCGTTGCTCGCGGGCCACCGATCCGTGATGGGCACGGGCGATCTCGTGACCGGCCAGGTTGTTGACCTCGGCGCAGATCCTCTCCGCCAGCCGTCGCGAGTTGGCGAAGACGATCGTCGAGTTGTGGGCCTGAATCCGGCTCAGCAACTCGGGGTAGACCGCCGGCCAGATCGATCGGGTCGGGGTGGCGTCGGGGTCGAGTGGGTCGGGCTCGGCGGGCTCGTTCATGTCCTCGACGGGGACGACGATCTCCAAGTCGATGTCGCGGTTCCGGGGGATGTCGATCATGGTCACGGGTCGCGGCGTCCAGTGGTCGTCGCTCACGGTTCCCCCTCCCAGGAAGCGGGCGATGGTCTCCAACGGGCGCTGCGTTGCCGAGAGCCCGATGCGCTGTGGCGACCGGTCGGTCACCTCTTCCAGACGCTCCAGACTCAGGGCGAGATGGGCTCCGCGTTTGGTACCCGCTACCGAGTGGATCTCGTCGACGATGACCCAGCGGACACTGCGGAGCACCGACCTGACAGCCGAGGTGAGTAAGAGATAGAGCGACTCTGGCGTGGTGATGAGGATGTCGGGCGGGTTGCGCTCCATCCGTCTCCGGTCTTCTTGGGGGGTGTCGCCAGTGCGTAGGAACGTGGTGAGCTCGGGCAGAGGGTCGCCACCCAGGCGTTCGGCGGCGTGACGGATCCCGGCGAGAGGGGCCCGCAGGTTGCGGTCGACGTCGTGGGCCAGCGCTTTGAGAGGGGAGACGTAGAGGACCCGGCAGCGCTCCGATCGCTCCGGCACGGGCTCGGTGAGCAGCCGGTCGAGGGTCCAGAGAAAGGCGGCGAGTGTCTTACCCGATCCGGTCGGTGCGTGGATCAGGGTGTGACCGCCGGCAGCGATGGCGGGCCACCCCTCCGCCTGGGCTCGAGTCGGCGCGGGGAATGAGGCCTCGAACCAAGTCCTGGTGGCGGGGGAGAAGCCGTCCATCACACTCACGAGTTGAAGGTATCAGAGGCGGGTGACATGTTTCTTGGAGGCGGGGTGAGGGCCCGGCTCACCCCCAGGTTTTCAATCGTCGCTTCTCGAGGAAGGCTCTGATGTGCTCGAGCGTATGGTGGAACCGGCAGAGGAGCGTTCCCTGATCGACACTAGTGGAGCCTTCGTCTGCCCAGTGGGTGAGGTGATGGATGTCACACCAGTCTGGGGGTCGCTCGCATCCGGGTGCGGTGCAATGACGGTCGCGGGCGATGATGGCCCGTCGTTGCGCAGCGGTCCAGACTCGTGTCTTGCGACCTATGTCGAGGACCTCTGAGTCGGGGCCCACGACGATGCGGCTGATGGACGCGTCGCAGGCAAGCATTCGCACCGTCTCCACGTCCAAAACGTCACCGTCGAGGTTCTCGTGGGTGCCGCCGGCGATGCCCTTGAGGGCGTCGATGTCGGTGATCACGGTGATGTGAGGCTTCTCGCCACCGACGGTTGGTGTCTCGCCGTGGTCGAGGTAGTTGCGGGCGAGGTCTTCGAGGGCGTCATGACGTCGTTGCCGTGGTGTTCGGGTGTCGTCTTCTGTGGGTGGTGACGTCAGGGCGTTGAGAGCGGTCTCCA
>DASWKM010000113.1:0-5692 GCA_036396635.1 Acidimicrobiia bacterium | reverse complement strand
CGGCTGCAGCCTCGATTCCGGCAATGACCAATTCGACGGCGGCTTCGAAACTGGCATCGATGTCGACCGGCATCCCGAACCCCTCCTTCGCCTCCAGGTCGAGGAACCCATGTAGCAAGGCTCTCAGGGCCCGGACGAGATGGATGGCGTCACATTGGGGGATCCCCATGGCCAACAGCACATCTGCCACCACGAAAACGGGCGCGGCCATGGCGTCGTAGAGCTCCTCATCTTCACCCTGTCTCGGTGCGGGGAGAAATGACTCATACAAACCTGGATGCTCGACGGCGAAGCGTCGATCCGCTCCCGCCAGGGCCTTCAGGGCTTCTGCGCCGGATTTCCCCTCGAGCGCATCTTGAAAGCTGGCGAGGAGGAGATGCGAGCCATGAAGGGCAAGGAGCCGCTGCAGCCCGGCCAGACCGTCGACATGGTTGTACAGCGAGGGCGTCCTGATGCCCAGTTCGCCGGCCACCGCCGTCAGGGTCGCCGCGCCGAGACCGTCGGTGTCGGCGATCCGGGCTGCCACCTCAACGATGCCCTCGCTGTCGATCCCAGCTTTGCGACCCATCAGGCCAGGCCCTTCGACCCCACCTCGACCCGTTCCTTGATCGCCAGGTTCATCGCCTCGAACCCGGCACGCGTCCTGGAGTCCAGCGACCTGGCCAGTGCAGGCACGAGGAACCCAGTGAACTCCTCGGATTGAGTCAAACGGGTCCCCGACGCGATGGCCTCGAGCTCGAACCGATGTCGGCCGTCGAACACACCGGGTCGAAGGAGATGGCCGAGCCACTCGAGCCTGCCGCGGGCAGTGACCTCGGTGACCGTGGGGGTGAACGTCATGGCGCGACCACCGGGTGGTTCCATGAGGAGCCTCAGGGCCTCTCCCACTGCGATCTGACCGCTCCCCTTGGTGATGAATGGGTTCCAATCGTCGAAGCTTTCGAGGTCGGTGAGCACACTCCAGACCGAGGTCGGATCGGCCGCAATCTCGACCTTGGTGATCAAGACCTTGGGGTTGGCGCGTGTTGCCTCGACGAGCCCCACGATCTGGAGAACGGCAAAGAGGCCTACCAGCGCCGAAACGCTGACCAAGACCCACTTGCCGGACCCGCTCATCGAACCCGGGACGATGAGCACGACGATGGCGGCGGCGACCCAGGCGGCATCCGCCCCGACCGCGAACAGGGCGAATCTCTGGTCAGTCGGGATGTGTGCGGCCTGCCTGACGAGTGCCACACCGAAAACGACCACGCCGGGACCGATGACAGAGAGGACGACTGATGGAATCGACCACAAGTCGGACAGCGACGACGCCAACACGGCGCTCATCAGGCCCGTGGTGATGCTGAACAACCCATTTGCCAGCATGGTCCTTCTGAGTAGTGACACACTTGCCTCCTTAGATGACTAATGATCTCAGTCACACTAACTAAGCTGGTTAGTCTGGTCAACGAGAGATCTGGAGCGAGAGCATCGTCCCTGGGTTGTCGACACCAGCTGCCCTTGTCGAGCCGCCAGGCAGGTACACGCGGTCCCCCAAGGTGACGAGGGGGCTCCCATGGAGACCGAACGGCAGGCTCTCACCAGGTTGCCACCCATCCGGACCGAGCAGCTCGACGGAAGACAGCGCCGTGACAGGATCGAACACCTCACCCCCGGCGACGATGATTGCGCTGCCCATGACCGAGGCCCCGAACCCGGACCGCGGCTCAATCAGCTTCGGCCCGTTTCGCCAGTCACTGTTCTCAGGGTCGTAGATCTCGGTCGTATCGAAGGCCTCGCCGTGCCATCTTCCACCCAAGGCCCAGACCTCGCCGTCGAGGACGGCCGCCGCCAGGTGCTCTCGATTGGAGGATGGAGGCGCCAAGACCTCCCAGACGTTCATGGTTGAGTCGTATCGGAGTAGTCCTCCCGCCGGGGCGCCACCTACGACATAGATGGCCCCATCGATATTCACCGCCGCTCCTGCCCCGGTCGCAACCGGGATAGGCGCGCGATCCATCCATTCGCCGTCGACCAACTCCCATACGGTGTCCATTGCGTCGCCTGAGGCCGTGAAGCCACCGATGACGAATAGCCGACTCGAGACGACGGCTGCCATGAGATGGTGCCGAGACTCCGGAAGGTTGGGAAGGTCTCGCCATGAGTCGCTGCCGGGATCGTATGCCTCGACCGTGGTGGTTGCCGAGATTCGCCCGAAGGACACTTCCACGAATCCTCCTAGCACGACGATCTCGCCATCCAGAACGACCGCAGGATGTTCGCTACGAGCAACCCTCATCGACTCGTGCTCCGTCCAGAGTGAATCTCCGGAGGACTTGCCCGTGCATGCCGTCATCAGCAGGACCATCGCCATCACTGCTCGCATTGGAATCGAGGCTACGTCGACTAAGTGACGTCTCTACCAAGGTTGGCGAAACGGGTGAACTCAGGCTGGAACGTCATCTCGACCACCCCCGTCGAACCGGCACGGTGTTTGGCCACGATGATCTCGGCGATCCCCTTCTTGTCCTGATCCTCCGGGTGGTAGTACTCATGCCGATAGACGAACATCACGACATCGCTGTCTTGCTCCAGGGAACCGGACTCTCTCAGATCCGACAGTCTCGGGCGCTTGTCCTCTCTCGCCTCCAGTGCGCGATTGAGCTGAGAGGCGGCAATGATCGGCACCCCCAACTCACGAGCCAGGTTCTTGAGGTTTCTCGAGATCTGAGCAATCTCCTGTTGGCGGTTCTCGCCGCCATGGGACTCCATCAGCTGGAGATAGTCGACAACTACCAGCGACAACCCCTTCTTCCTCTTGAGACGCCGGCACTTGGCACGAATGTCGGTGACCGTCACTACGGGTGAGTCGTCGATGTAGATGGGCGCCTTGTACATACGGCCGGCAGCGTCGACGATCCGTTGCCAGAGGGGGCCCAGCTGCCCCGAGCGTAACTTCATCGAGTCGACCTTGCCGACCGAGGAGAGAATCCGCTGGACGATCTCCTCTTTGGACATCTCGAGAGAGAAAATGGCGACCGGCTCCCCACCCCCCGCCACGTTGGTGGCGATATTGAGGGCCAATGAGCTCTTGCCCATCGCCGGCCTCCCGGCGATGATCACGAGGTTGGCGGGTTGTAGCCCCGCCAACTTCTTGTCGAGATCGACGAACCCGGTGGCCAGGCCGGTGATGTCCGAGCCCCGTTGCTCGAGCAACTCGATCTGCTCCAGCACGTCCTGGAACATGGGACCGACCTCGAGCAGTGATTGCGAGCTTCGCTTCTCGGCCACGCCCAACACGGCCTGCTCCGCCCGGTCGAGAACACTGGCGATCTCGTCGTCGATGTCGAAGGCGAACTCCGTCACCGCGGCGCCGGCACGGATCAACTCCCGTCGTTTGGCGTGCTCCTCGACGATGTTGGCGTAATAGACGACATTCGATGTCGAAGGAACGATGTCGACGAGCCTCGTCAGGTACTGGACACCACCGACCTTCTCCAGCTCGCCGCGCCGTCGAAGTGCCTCGGACACCGTGACGGCGTCGATGGCCTGGTTGGAGTCGAAGAGCTCGCGCATCGACTCGAAGATGGCTTGGTGGGCGGGGACATAGAAGTCCTCGGGATGGATGCGGTCCATGACCTCATTGACCGCATCCACCGAAAGAAGCACGGCGCCAATCACCGACTCCTCCGCCTCACGGGAGTGGGGCGGGTTGCGGTATCCCGGTCTCATCTGGATCTGATCGCCAACCGTCGTCATCTACGTCCTCATGGCCAAACTGGCACGCGCCACCGACAGATTTGGGAGTCTTGACATGCAAGACCCCGCCGGGGGCGGGGAAGTCGGCCGCCAGCAGCGGGGGAAGTGGAGGCAACATAGGCTGGGTGCGACCGGTGCTCCAAGCCAGACCGCTGTTTGTTTTTCGCGGTGGGAGAGATTTCCAGGAGACCGGGAAAATGGTCGTTAGGGCGCGAAATCGGCCGCTATCGAAGAGGCCGTATTCACTCTCGATGCCCCAGAGCTCAAATATGAGCTCCACAGCATTAGGAACGGGTTCAGGCGGGGATGATGTCGAGTGTGAGCGGGAACTCGACCTCGGGGTGAGCCTTGATCATGATCTCATGCAGACCGATTGCCCTGATCGGCATGGCAATCTCCACCTGGCCGCGGGTGAGCTCGATTCCGGTGAAGCGTCGAATCCCCTCCACTACGTCGGTTACGCCGACCGAACCGTAGAGCTGGCCCTCGTCCCCGGCCTGGGCGGCGAGCACCACACGGCTGCCGACGAGCTGGGTGGCGATCGCCTCGGCGGCCTCCTTGGCCCGGCGCTCCGCCTCGAGACGGGCTGCGCGGATAGCCTCGGCCTGGGCCAAGGCGCCGTCGTTGGCGATCATTGCCTTGCTCCGTGGGAGCAGGAAGTTGCGTGCGTATCCGTCGGCGACGTCGACGACGTCGCCACGTTTTCCCAGATCCTTGACATCTGCGGTGAGGATGAGCCTCATCGCCCACCCAGATAGGGCAACAGGGCCATCTCGCGGGCATTCTTCACGGCCACGGCGACCTTGCGCTGGCACTGGGGGCACAGGCCGGTGACACGGCGGCCACGGATCTTGCCGCGGTCCGAGACGTACTTGCGCAGAAAGGCGGTGTCCTTCCAATCGACGGCTCCACCGGGACACACGGTGCAGGCCTTTGGTTTGCCGCGTCTGAAGTCCTGGCGCCGGCTGCGTGGCGCCGTGCGCGGGTTTCTCCTGTTCTTACGAGCCATTCGGTCTATCTCCTAGAAGGGCGCCTCATCGGGCCCGTAGTTCTCTCGGGCCGTCGGCGCTCCGGCATCGACAGGCTTGTTCTCATCGGACCAGCCTTCCTGACGCTGGGTGCGGTTGACTGTGGCGGTCGCCCAACGGAGCGACGGGCCGATCTCATCGACCTGGACCTCGACCACAGAGCGCTTCTCACCCTGCTCGGTTTCCCAACTGCGTTGCTCGAGACGGCCCGAGACGATGACGCGGGCGCCCTTCTGCAACGACTCGGCGGCCTGCTCGGCCTGCTCTCGCCAGATGGTGCCGGTGAAGAAGCTGGTGCTCTCCTGCCATTCACCGTCCTGGCCACGCCAGCGACGATTGACGGCCATACGGATCTTGGCCATCGCCACGCCGGACGGCGTGAACCGCAGCTCCGGGTCGTCGACCAGGTTTCCAATCAAAGTGACATTGCTTGACATCGAGTACTCCTCTTTCAGCCCCGCCACCGACTATGCCGGATTGCGAGGACAGATTCCACCCAGTGGTGTGCCACTAATCGCCCAGACGGACGATCTTGTGACGGACGACCTCGTCCGCAAGCGAGAGCATCCGGTCCACACCGCTGATGGCTTCGGCCCCGGCCTTGAACGAGACTACGGAGTAGTAGCCCTCGCTGAGGTGGTCGATCTCGTAAGCAAAGCGTCGCTTGCCCCAGATGTCTCGCTTGGTGACCTCTGCGTCGATGTTGGCCAGAAAGGCTTCGAGCTCGCTGATCTTTGCCTCGACGTCGCTCTCGGCCAGATCAGGCCGATGGATCGTCATCAGTTCATAGTCGCGCATTGCACCTCCTGTGGACATCCGGATGGAAGGCCCCATCAACTCGATGGAGCAGGGGCCCGGCGGCGCGGCGCCGGATCGAGCAGCATGCTAGTGGTGTGTCGTAGGATTGGCGAGGCGGGCTCTCC
>DASWKM010000112.1:0-7068 GCA_036396635.1 Acidimicrobiia bacterium | reverse complement strand
CGAGCGGATTCGAACCGCCGTTACCGGCTTGAGAGGCCGGCGTCCTGGGCCACTAGACGACGGGACCAAGTTCAGGGCCAAGATACCTGGCCCTGGCTCGGGGGGAAGGACTCGAACCCTCAATAACAGGGCCAGAACCTGTCGTGTTACCTATTACACCACCCCCGAACGCGCACCCTCATCAGAGATGCGGGGTCAGTAGGGAAGGTTAATCGACGCCCCTCGGAGTGTGAAGTTGGTGATCACGGCGGCGGGACGACCCAACACGCCACGTGGTGCCGGGTGTTTGGGAGCAGCCGGTCAGACCCCGGGGAGGGGGCCCTCGACGTTTACCACGGGCGGGCCGCTTCCCACTCTCACCAGTATGACGACGCCTTCCTCGTCGGCAGGGTTCACCTCCCGATGGATCACACCTTTCGGCACGTGGACAAAATCCCCCGGTCCCGCCTCGACCACACTTGCACCTCCGGGACCGAACTCCATCCGCACATTTGCCGACTCAACGTAAAAGTAGGTGTCGAAGTCACCGTGATGGTGCCAGCCCGAGGGCCGGCCAGGGGCAGTCCTCACCAAACCGGCCCACACCCCATCGTCGGCGACTGCCTGTTCGCGCACCATGCCGCTCGTGGCATCGGCCTCCGCTACGTCCCGGTCCGTCGCCCGGATGACTTTGATATCGGCCATACACACACCACCTGATCGGTTCTTCTTGACGATTGAGGCCAAGGCTATGACACGAGCGTATAGGTCGTGAGGTTGGAAGGCGCGGTGGGGGTCGTCGGTAGACTCGAAAGCGCTCCCAGCCGAGAGAGTGGATGGACAGGCAGACGCTGCCATGGTGGCAAGGTGGTCTATACGGTGTGGCGGCCGCAATCGCCACCTCGTTGCTACTCGCTTGGGGATCCACCGCACTCCGTGACGGAGCCTCGATCTCGAGAGACCACACCCAGATCCGGCTTGGTGTTCTCCTTTTGCTGGCGACCGGTGGACTGGTGGTGGGCGTGGCATACCTGGGACGTCTCAGCCCTTTGGTCACGGGGATCCCGGCACTCTGGATCGTGTTCGTCTTTAGGCCGTTCGTCATCGGCCCCAGCTCGTTGAGCTGGTACTCGGACTGGGTCACTGGTCACTGAATTCGCCGTGACGGTTGATTACACGGCCGGGGTCATTCTCGTGGGAACGATGGTCATCGCCACGGTCGTGACGTATGTCTCCCATCGCCGGAGGCAGAGGTCGATCGGATCGTCCACCGAGGGTCTGGTGGCGGCCCGAGGCTGAGGCAGCGCAGCCCCCCGATCACGGCAACAGGACAGGGACGGCGCTGGCGCTGGCCCGCACGGTCAAGGGCTCGGTCTCGTCCACGAACACCCCGAGCAGGCCCAGCTCGACCTCTCCTGTGAGAGTCACCGTCACCGAGCCCGAAGCCACCTCGAGGTCGATTTCGAGGACGTCCGCTCCCTGCCAGAGGACCGCGGCCCTCACCAGGTCTCGCGTCCTGGAGGGATCGAGAACGACCGCACCGGTCGTTCGGTACAGGTCCTCGTCGATGCCTGACGCACCCGCGATCGCCGCCGAGTCGGCCACCGATGCCAGCTCTCTCTGCAATGCGAGGCCACGCCAGTAGTCGAGAGCCAGGCCGCCAAAGAGGAGGAGCAACATGGACAGACCCAACATCCAGATCGTCACCGAGCCCCCCTCCGAGTCTCTCATCCGAGACTGCGGTAGAGATCGATAGGCTCGGAGTGGTCGGCGCTCACCCAGAGCCCTCCCACCGGCCCCCACGGCGTGGAGAACAACGGGGTCCACAACTCGATGGTCACTGTGACCGTCCCACCACGTACCTGTGGACAGGACCCGGTCGGGGCATCGAGGGGGCCCGGCGCGGCACCACACCATCCAATCCGGACCAGCGCCGGGTCGATCCCGAGATCGGCTGTGCCGGCGATTACCACGGTGTTGCCCGACGACTGGCTCAGCTCCAGCACGGCGGCCCTCGCCGCCTCGGCGGCAACGGACTCGGCTGCGACTCGTCGCTCCGACCATGGCCCAAATGCAGTCACCACCAACGCGACCGGGATCAACAGGACGCCAACCGCCAAGGCCAACTCGACCGCGGCGTGACCCCGCTCGCTCACGGCTCTGCCGTCGCCCGTGAGGTGAGGCTGATCGAGAAGTCTGGTGTCAGCGGAGTCCACGACTCGAATGTGGCCGACCCGGTCGCCACGATCGCAGATCCCGAGCGCTCACAATCCAGCACCAACCCGTCGGACATTCGCCCGCCGAGCAGATCCTCGATCACCTGACTGGCGGTGTCCTCACAGGCCAAGGGGCCATTGACGGTGCCCGCCCGGGCTCCCTGTTCGAGGGCGGAGCGCAGGGCTCCCCTTCCGTACTGGACCACCACCAGGTTGGCGAAGGCGAGGAACAACAGCAACGCCAGCCCCGATGCCAGGAGGAACTGAACCGAGCTGACGCCGCGGTCGGCTAGCCGAGGAGTTGTGTTCGGATCCACCCGACCACATCGACGCCCAGCGCCTGAAGCGCGCCCCAAATGACGACGAGGGCCGCAATCGCCAGAGCCGCGTTGCCCATCAGCTCCGCCGTGTTCAGGCCACGGTCGTCCGTTCTCATGGCATGAGCCCATGCCCTCAATGCCGGCAGCATTTCTCCTCCTTCATTGCCAGCCCGTTATCAGGTACGGGAGCGGAGCGGCCACGAAGAGGATGAGCACCGGCGCCAGGATCGCGATGGTCGGAACCAGCATGGCCGCCCGGCGTTTGGTTGCAGTCCTCTTGATCGACTCCCGCCTCGTTTCCCGCACGTCTTCAGCCAGTGAGAGAAGGGCACCGGCCAGGTCGGCGCCGCGTTCCTCCGCCGACGCCAACAGCCGGTATGTCCTCGAGCAGAAAGGCTCAGGGGTCAGCTCGGCGATGCGTCGAAAGGCATCGGGCCCGCGCCAACCGGATCGATGAAGACGAAGAGCCTCCCCCAGCTCTCCCACCACCTCTCCATGACCCCGAGCCACCGATGACCTCACGGCCTGGATCACACCCCCACCTGCTCGCACCCTCATCGCCAGCAGTTGGTTGATCGTGTAGACCTCGATCTTCATCTTCTCCCGGCGTTCCTCGATCGCCTTGTCCAGTTGTCCTCGGGTCCTGGTGGCGCCGATCACCAGGCCCAGGCCGGCCAGCACCATTCGGACCGAGACGGTGGCGGTGATGACCTGTCCGACGCCAAGAGCCACAGCGAGGGCGAACGTGAGGTTCTTGAGTTGGGTGAGTCTGTAGTTGGCCAGCATCTGCTCTTCAGGCTCACCAAGGAACCAACCTGCCTGACGAAGACGGAGCAAGGTCGTCGCGGCGCCAGACCGATCGAGCAGCCTTCCCACCCCACCGGCGACGTCTCTGACGATTGGGCCGAATATCGATCGAATCGCGCCGCCCGGCGAGGTGCCTCCGATCCCAACGAGTGATGGGGCCACATAGGGATCGACCCGGCCGCGCAGCCGACGCGGCGGCGGCACCAGCAGACGCATGATGAGGCCGACAGCGAGGGCGGAGCACACGGCGGCCAGTACCAAGAGCGGATCGAGTGTCATCGTTGACCTGGAAAGACCCTGGGCTCGGACGGCTGGGCACCGAGCCGGGACGCCACGGCAATGCCTACCAAGCTCATGAGACCGCCGACCACCACCACCAGGACACCGGCGCGCGACGAGTAGAAGTCGCGGAATGCACCCGATCGAGCGGTCATCGCCACCAGCACGAACCAGGGCAGGACGAAGACGACGCGGGAGTTGATCTTCTGCTCGAGCGCCTCGGTGCGAATCTGTTCGAGCGTCCAGAGGTCCTTGGTGGCGGCGTCGGCCAGATCGCTCAGTATCACGGGAACCACGGTGCCTCCGCGCTCGTGGGCGAGGATCAGCACCTCGATGATTCGGTCGGCCGTCGGATCGGCGAGATCTTCCTTGATCATCTCGAGAGCCGGGACCACGCCCAGGCTTCTCGAATAGACATCGAAGCCTTGGAACGCCTCTCGCAGGGGCTCGGGGCCAAACGCTGCCAGGTTCTCGATGGCTGTGGGGAGTGAGGCTCCCGACCGTACCGACGAAAGGATGTCCCGCAGCCCGTCCGGCCATGCCTCCTGGACTCTTGCCAAGCGTTGTGATCGCTTCCGCGTGAAGTAGGCCTTGGGCATCGTGGCGACCACGAGTGCGGGTACAAGTGAGACGATCACCAAGCCGGTGACGGCGAAGACAGCCAGATAGGTGAGTGCCGCCACACCGACGGCCGTCGACCAGAACTGAACGGGAGTGACGTCCAGACCGGGGATGGTGGGCTCTCGACCGGGCCGGCGTGAGCGCTCCATCGACATGAGGGCATGCCCGATCAGACCGACGGCAGTCGCGGTGGCAAGGGCTGCAAGAAGGGTCACCATGGGCCACTCACCCCCGTGGTCATCATGTCACGCAAGGTCTCGCCGGCCGGGAGGTGACGCTCGATGCGGTCGGCCAAACCGCCGGGCGGGAGCGCACCGGTCCACTCCAACGGAGCACCGAGGCGCTCTCTACGAAAGATGGGCTCGGACGAGAAGTCATCGTGGAGAGCCGGCACCACTGCACGGATCTCGACCATCTCGCGTTGGATGGCGTCATCGCGGGGAGCTCCGCGGTCGAGATGGACGACCAGGTCGATCGAAGACGAGAACACCTTGCGGACGACTCGCTCGGGAACGTTCTCCCCTGCCATCAGCGCGGCGTTGACCAACGCCTCCAGAGCGTCCGACGCCGAGTTGGCGTGGATGGTGCAGGCCAGGCCGCATCCGGCGTTGACGGCCCTTGTCAGCTCGAAGGCCTCGGCGCCGCGTACCTCACCCACCACTATCAGGTCGGGTCGCATCGCCAGGATGACCTTGACCAGGTCACGGAGGGTGATCTCACCCGTGCCGTCCAACGAGGGTGGCCGCGCCTCGTAGTACGAGCCATGGATCAAGGGCACGTGGAGCTCGCGGACTTCTTCGCAAGAGCGGATGCAGTGATCGATGGGAACGGCGCTGATGAGAGCCGAGAGGAAGGAGGTCTTGCCGGCGCCAGGAGGGCCAGAGACGATGACCGACGCACTCGATCTCATCGCGCCCTCGAGGAATCCGGCGGCGGCAGAGGTGAGTGAGCCGAGCGAGACCAACGAGTCGAGTGTCTGACGCCGCAAGGCATAACGACGAACCGTTGCCGAAAGCTGGTCGCCGACCGGAGGTATCACTGCGGTGAGGCGAGCCGAGCCGTCGAGGATGCGAGCCTGCGCGATCGGGTTGGAAGCGTCAAGCCGGCGGTCGGTGGCCGAGATCAACAGTTCGATGGTCTGTCGGTTCTCGTCCTCGGTCGTCGGGGTCTCCGCCGCCCGCAGCGACCCGGCTGAGTCGAGGTAAGTCACCTTGTCTCCCTCGATGAAGATCTCCTCGACATCGTCGCGGTCGATCAACTCGCTCAGCGGGCCACGGCCGGTGACCGATCGGACTAGCCGCTCAACCGTCGAGGTCGGGTCGGCAAGGGAGCGCCCGTTGCCGAGGTGGGCCCTCTTCTGATAGTCCTCTACCGTCTGCTCAAGGAGGTCTCGTACGGCATCGGTCTGCTTCGCCGGGTCGAGGCCCGTTCCGTCGATCCTGGCAAGGGCCTCCCGCCTCAACTCCTCGTAGACGTCGACGATCAAGCGAGGCTCCGAACCACAACGTCCGACATAGAGCGAACCGACTTGGCAAAGCTGCCCCTTCTGGAGAGTAAGCCATCCCAGGCCGCCTCCTCCACGCGCTTGTCGAACGGAAGCGTGAAAACCGGAAGAGCCGGGAGCGCACGGGAAACCTCGCTCATCGACTCTGCTTGGCGATAGCCGCTGGACGGGACCTTGTTGATGACCGCCAGCATCGATTGCTCCGGGCCGACATCCAACAGCTCATTTGCGGTCCGGATCATTCGGGCCACACCCACCGGATCACCGGTCCCAACCAGGATGATGCTGTCGAACTCGCGGATCACTCCAACCTCAACAGAAGGCACCGGGCCGAGGTCGGTGACCAAAACGTCTCCCAGAGCGGCGAGCGCGTCCACCAATGTCATGACGTCGGCGCGCGAGATCGCCGGGCCGCGCCCCCCGTCCGCCCGGCCCCCCACCACCATCAGCTCGTCAACGACGTGCACGGCGTCGGAGAGGCGATCAACCCGATGGAGGGCATGGTCCAGGGCGGTCCGGATGTTGGGGTGGACCGGAAGATCGAGTCTCTGTGCCACGGAGGGCCACACTGGATCCATGTCCACCAGCACCGTCGGAGTCGAGCCGGCGAGTGACCGGGCCAGTGCTACGGAAGTCTCGGTGATCCCGACTCCTTCAGACGCACCGGTGACGCCGATGCTCAGGACAGACGTCGTCGCCGGATTGGCGGCATCGGGGATGACCCGGTGGGCGATAGTCGAGGCGATCTTCTCGATGAACTCCTCAGGGGCCGCCTCGGTCTCGATGACATCGGATATGCCGCATTCCAGAAGGCGGCGCTTGGCGTCGGGGCCGTCCTCCGGAACGTACACGCCGACCACCTCCACTCCCGACTGCTTGAGCAAAGCGACCAGACGAGGAGTGAGAAACGAGCAGATATCGTCGATCAGGAGCACGTCGTAGCTGCTCGACAGGGCCTCATCGTGGGCCATGACCCGATCCACTATCCGACCGCCACCGTGGTCGAGGAGAAAGCGATGGAGCCGATCTGGCCACTCCCTCGCCGATGCTGCCAAGGCGATGTCAGGGATCAACTCGGCCGCCCTCGATATCAGGAGCCCCTGTCGATCTGACCACCTCGAGTGACCCTCCATCGATTGCCTCGGCCAGACGTAATGCATCCTCTGCGCTCACCGCCAGCACCACGTGGTAGCCGGAGGTTGACCCGATAGAGGTGCCGGCCGCCTCTGAGACTGCGATCACCTCGAGGTCCACCGCCACGTATGACCCCCTCCCGTCGACCACCGAGATCACATCCACTCGGTCACCCGCCCGGAGCGACCCGCCGGCAGCGTGCTCAATG
>DASWKM010000111.1:0-7589 GCA_036396635.1 Acidimicrobiia bacterium | reverse complement strand
GGCTCTGGCCAACCGTCATCCGGGACGGGTACGCCGTCTCGTGCTGATGGCCGCGTTCGCCACCCACCCCGACAGCGACAAATGGCTGCGGCGCATCGGCGCCTTCCTCACCAGGGGTTGGGAGAGGGTGGTGGGAGTCGGTACCCCGGAGGTCAGGAGCGGGTACTTGATCGCACGTGGCGCCGTCGAGCCTCGACATGCACGTTGGGTGTGGAGGGAGACCCAGCGACGGGATGTCGAAAGCGGTGCCCAGGCGACGTTCGCCCTGCTGCGCTTCGATTCCCGACCCTGGATCGGCAGGCTGGGCGTGGACACGCTGGTGATCGTGCCCACCCGTGACTTCCTGGTCCCTCCGAGCTGGCAGTACGAGCTGGCCGCGTTGATCCCTGGCGTCAAGCTGGTGGAGGTCAAGGGCGCCGGTCATGAGCTGGTGTGGACCCACTCCGACCGTGTGGTCGACGAGTTGCGTAGGTTCCTGGACAGCTAGGTCGGTCCCCCAATGGGCTCACTTCGGGCTTGGCTAGGTTGCTAGTGGTGACGGACCCACCGGGTTGCTTTGGATCCTGCGGGTGACAGCACCGGTTCAGGGACCACTACCGACTGCCGGATAGCTCGACATGTTCACGGAATGAGCCGACTGCTGACACGAGCAGTTCTCTTGGTCTTTCTCACCTTCATATTGTTCGGCTGCTCCTCGGGACCAGCGTTCAGAGTCCTGTTCATCGGCAACAGTTACACGGCGGCCAATGATCTGCCGGGAATGGTTAGAGACCTCGCAGACTCCGTGGGTCGCGACGTCGAATCGAGGCGGTCGTCCCTGGGGGTTGGTGGTTGAGGGACCACGCATCGTCGCCCGACACCCTGAGTCGGATCGCTGAGGGCGGCTTCGATTACGTCGTGCTCCAAGAGCAGAGCATGGTGCCCGCCGACCGGGTCCTGGCCGACCGGGAGTCTCGCCCTGCGGCAGTGTCCCTCGGGTTAGCGGCCATACAGGGCGGCGCCCGGGTCGTCTTCTTCATGACATGGGGTCATCGCAACGGGTCGGCTGAGGTTGGTCAGTCCTCTTATGCCTCGATGCAGCGGGCGATCTCCGGCACGTATGAGCGGCTGGCGGCGGCGGTGGCCGGGAGGGTTGCCCCGGTGGGGGCAGCTTGGTGGATGAGCTTGGTCGAACGACCGGACATCGGCCTCTACCAGCCCGACGGTTCCCATCCCAGTGTCCAAGGGACCTATCTCGCCGCATCCGTGATGACAGCAACACTCCTGGATGTGGACCCCACCGACTTCTCCGACGATTTTGGCCTGGACGCAGACACCGCATCGGCCCTCCGCGGATTCGCCTCACGGGCCATCAACGGAGAACGCCCCTGGGGCTAGCCGGCGGGCACCGACGTCAGCATCACGACGTTGCCGCCTCCACATGGTCCCGGGTCCAAAGGATGGTGCCTGCTGTGGGTGTGCCCGCGGTTCTTTTACCGTTGGGTGGTGCGTCTTGGTTTCGCTGTCATCGCCCTCGGCATGTCTGTGGTCGCCTGTGCCAATGAGCCAATGGCCACGACGACCACAATTCCCGCGGTGGCATCGACAACACCACAAGTCACCACCAGCAGCCTCCTCCCTGGGACATCGACGTCTCCGGCTGTCACCTCCGCCACCACTATGCCGATCGACATCGAGGTTCGGGGTGGCGAGATCATCGGAGTCGATCACTTCGAGGTGACAACGGGGTCGACATTCACGATCAGGGTTGTCTCCGACGTAGCCGACGAGCTCCACGTGCATGGCTATGACTTCTTCTACGAGCTCGAGCCGGGCGTCCCGGTTGAGGTGAGCTTCGTTGCCGATACGCCGGGCGTCTTCGAGGCAGAGCTGGAAACCACGCATATCCGGCTGTTCGAGATAGAGGTCTCGGGTTGATCCTCGCTCACGGCATCGGTGGCCGGAGCGACCTGCCCATCCCGCTCTGGCTCCTCCTCACGGGAGCGACCCTGGTGCTGATCATCTCATTCGTTGCATTGGCCATCCTTTGGCCGCACCCGCGTCTCCAGGACGGTCCGAGATACGGTGGCCGGGCCCCGGCCGGGCCTGTTCCAGTCCTGCTCAGAGCTCTCGGTCTTGTCGGCCTGCTGGTGGTGATCGGACAGGTCGTCTCCGTCGCTTTCCGCCCCGAGAGAGTGGCCACGAGGCCATCGATCGCCCCGGTGATGGTCTGGGTGGTGTTCTGGCTGGTGGTCCCCTTCGCATCTGCGCTGATCGGGGGCTGGTACACCGACCTCAACCCGTGGCGCACCTTGGCCGTGGCCCTTCGCATCGGGCGGGCGGAACGGATCGGCCTGCCCTCGACACTCGGTCTGTGGCCGGCCACCCTCGTCCTCGTCGCACTCGTCTGGCTGGAGTTGATCTACCGTGACTCCGGCGACCCGGTGACCCTCGGCATCGCGGCGTTGGGATACACCGTCGCCCTCCTCGGTGTCATGGCTCGGGTCGGGAGGGAGACCGGTCTGGCCACGTTCGACGTCTTCACGCCATACAACCGTCTCTTCTCGGCGATGTCACCCCTCGGGAGAGACACCAAGGGGAGGATCGTCTGGCGCGGCTGGTTGCGATCCCTGACAGTGGTGCCCGAGTGGCCGGGGCTCTGGCTCTTTGTCGTGGCCATGATCGCAACAGTCTCCTTCGATGGGGCATCGGGCGCGGGTTGGTTCACAGCCATGACCGGCGATCTGGGAAACACGACTCTGGGGAGAACCTTGTTGCTCGTCGGATCGGTGGTCCTGGTGGCGTCCGCCTATTACCTGGCGTCCGCGGTGGCCGCCTCGCTGGGAGGTGAGGGTTGGACGGCACCACGGGTTGCCCAGCGGTTCGCTCACACGCTGGTCCCGATCGCGCTGGCCTATGCGCTCTCTCACTACTTCACACTCATCCTCTTCGAGGGCCAGCAACTCCTTGCTGCCATCTCCGACCCGTTCGCCATTGGCTGGGACCTCTTCGGCACCGCCGAGAGGCGGGTCGAATTCTTCATCACCACCTCCACGCCCATCTGGTTTCTCCAGGTGGGGTTTATCGTGCTTGGGCACGTCATTGGCGTCGCTCTCGCCCACGATCGGTCTCTGCAGGATTTCGGTCCCGGCGCGGTGCGCTCCCAATACGCGATGCTTGCACTGATGATCGCCCTGACCACTCTCGGCCTGGCCGTCCTCTCCGGATGAGCCATCCACCGCCATGACCAACGATGCCCACGCCCACTGACTCGGCCGTTCCTTTCGTTGAGGTAGGCGCCGTTGCTCGCTCCCGCCTGTCGGCGTACCTGGCTCTGACCAAGCCTCGGATAATCGAGCTGTTGCTGATCACCACGGTGCCGGCGATGGTGCTCGCCGCCGGGACGTGGCCGGGAACCTGGTTGGTTGTGGCCACTCTGATCGGTGGCACGATGTCGGCCGGCGGAGCCAACGCCTTGAACAGCTTCTACGACCGCGATATCGACGCGGTGATGAGACGGACACGAACACGCCCGTTGGCGAGGCATGAGGTGCCCCCGCGCAATGCGCTGATCTTTGGGGTCGGCCTTGGGATCGGGGGGTTCGCCTGGCTCTGGCTGACCACCAATCTGCTTGCCGCGGCGATCTCGACGACAGCGCTTCTCTTCTACGTCCTCGTCTACACGATGACTCTCAAGCGGAGCACACCTCAGAACATCGTCATCGGGGGAGCAGCCGGGGCCGCCCCCACCCTGGTCGGCTGGTCGGCCGTAGCCGGGTCGCTCGGGGTGGCCGCGTGGGTGCTCTTCCTAATCGTCTTCTACTGGACGCCCCCGCACTTTTGGGCTCTGGCGGTGCGATACAGCGACGACTACGAAGCTGCCGGGGTCCCGATGCTCCCCGTCGTCGCCGGTGTGGAGGCGACCACGCGACGAATGCTGCTGTACACCGGTCTCACGGTCGGGGTGTCGTTGTTACTCGTGCCGCTCGGCGGCATGTCATGGATCTACCTCCTGGCAGCGCTTGCCCTCGGTAGTTGGTTTCTGTGGGACACTTGGAGGGTCGTGACCGAACCGGATCGAGCCATGCGCCTTTTCACCACGTCGACGTTCTATCTCTCCGCTCTGTTTGCGGCGGTGCTCCTCGACGTCCTCATATGAGACTGCCTGCCCTTCTGATCATGATTGGCCTATTGGCGGCCGCATGCTCCGATGACGTGAACTCGTTCGCGGCGATCGCGTCGTCTGAGGGGTCTGTCGGTGTGGGGGAGCAGCGCGTTCTCGTCGCAATCATCGATTCCGAGACCAATGAGTTCCTCGCCACCGAGGAGGTGACCCCGATCGCAACGCTCCGAGACGGGATCGGGGCACCATTGGGCGAGTACACCGGCGAGTTCGTCTGGACCATCCCGGACGTTCGCGGTCTCTACGCCTTCGACGTCGATATTCCCGGCCCGGCGACGTACCAATTGACTGTCGACGCCGGCGAGTTGGGTGACCTGGGGCCGATTGGCCTGGTGGCGGTCGATGATCCACTCCAGGTCGCCGTTGGCGAGGCTGCCCCACGTTCTGAGACCCGAACCGTTGACGACGCTCCGCTGAGCGATCTCACCTCAGATCCCAACCCCGACCCCGCGTTCTATGAGATGACCGTTGCCCAAGCCATTGAGGCCGGTCCCTCGGTGGTGGTCTTCGCCACCCCCGCGTGGTGCACCTCGCAGGCGTGTGGCCCGATGCTCGACCAGGCAAAGGAGGCCGCGGGGGTCTTTCCCGGCGTGAATTTCGTTCACGTTGAGGTCTACGAGAACATCCACGTGACCGACCGCCTTGACCTGATCCTGGTGCCGTCGGTCGAGGAGTGGGGCCTTCCGTCGGAGCCGTGGCTGTATGTCATCGATGATCGCGGCGTGGTGACGGCGGCGTTCGAAGGCGCGGTGTCAGACGCTGAGCTCGACGATGCGATCGGGGCGGTGGCGCCGTAGCCAACTTGCGGGCGCGGAGTCAGCCTGGGTCCAGATGACCGAACCAGGCTGACCGATGCGCCGCTTACTTGTTGTGGCCAGGGGCGTCCGCAGACTTGCCCCGGTTGCCCCCATTGCCCCTATTGCCCGAATTCGCTGCCTGGGTTTCCTCCCCTTTGTCCTTCTTACCGTGATCGCAGTCGGCCTCGAAGGTCAGGAAATCGAGCTCACCGCTCTCTCCGATGGCGAATGAGGGATCCGCATCGGGCGTGTTGATCTTGGTCTCGTCGGTCCTGCCGATGTCTGATTGGGCGAAGTACCTGAGCACGCAGCCTTGACCCTTCATGTCGAGCAGGCTCTTGGCCGCCTTGACGAACTGGCCATGGTTTATCTGGCCGTTGGGCCCGGCGACAATGAGTCCGCTGACGCCACACACCCCATCGGCACCGGTGTACTCGGCCGGCTCGGTCTCCGCCACGAGGCCTTCGGCGAGCTCGCCCTGGGCACGAGGTTCGAACGTCTTCGTGCCGTCTTCGCCCTCGAGCACATCGACAGCGATCACACCGTTGGGATCTCCCGTGCCGAACATGGCCGTCAACGTCCCGTCCTCGAAGTCACAGGTGAAGACGACGTCATTGGGACCGAGATTGACAGCCAGGAAGTGGTTCATGTTGTCGTACGCGAAGCTGAGCAACGTGTCCTCGTCGTGTGACTCCTCATGCTCGGCCAGGGCCACGGTGGACAGGCCCACGGTCATGGCCAACACCAGCACGACCAGCGAAGAACCCTTCAGTTTCGACACGACTATCCCTTCCATGTTCGAGTGACGACACTCTAAGTCGGCCACGAAGAGTGGTCAATAGAGTCACCGTCACATATACCCGCCGTGAAGGGATCACAAACCAGGGAAGTGGCGAATGGGGGCCATCGCCCCTAGGTACTTCGGCGGTGTCCGGCTGCTACGAGGTCGGCGTGCACCTGGTCGTTCTCGTGTTCCTGTTGGAGGTGGGTGAGGGTGTGGTGGTAGCGGCAGAGGAGACAGAGGTTGGTGATGACGGTCTCACCTCCTTCTGCCCAGGAGATGATGTGATGGACGTCACACCATCTGGCCGATCGGCTACAGCCGGGCCGGGTGCAATGACGGTCTCGGGCGATGACCGCCCGCCGGAGGGCGGCGGGGATGACCCTGGTTTTTCGTCCGACGTCGAGGACTTCGGACTCGGGGCCGAAGACGACCCGGGTGACCGTGGCGTCGCAGACGAGTTGGCGGATGGTTTCAACATCGAGGACACATCCGTCTTCGGTTTCGTGGAGACCGCCGGGTTTGCCGGTGAGGGCGTCGAGGTCGACATGAACGGTGACGTGTGGTCTCTCCCCACCGACTACGGGTGTTTCCGTGCCGTCGAGGTAGCTGCGGGCCAGGTCCTCCAATGCGTCGGCGCGTCGTTGGCTGGTGGTCCTCTGGTCGTCTGTGGCGGGTGGTGGCATCAGCGCGTCGACGGCGGTCAGCAGGGTTTCACCGGCCATGGTGGGGAGAGCGAAGCCTCCTTCGAGCATCCCGTTGGGTTTTCGGGTGACCTCGAAACGGCGGCGTGCCAGCTGGGTTTCCAGGTCGGCCGGGACTCCGGGTCGGTCGGTGGTGTGGAACCAGTAGTCGAGGATCTGTCTGGTCTCGGCGGCGGTGTCCCCACAAATCTCCAACAGCACCTGCTCGGCGTTGGGGTAGCGGTCGGGGAGACGTTGGGAGGCTTGAAACAACAGTTCGGCCTGGTCGGTGGTGATCTGACGGTGCCTCCAAGCCCACATGGTCGACGGGTGTTTGAGAGCGGCCCGGGCGTTGTTCACATACCGGTGGGCGCGGCCACCCGCCACCCTCAGCCGATCCTTCAGATAGGCCACCGAGGACGGGTAACCGTAGAGGTCATGATCACCCTCGCGGTCGGCCACCCCCAGGGTTTCGGTGAACTCCACGTCCAACTGGTGGCGGGCGGTCTCCAACAACATGAGATGCTCGTCACGTTCATCGGCGGTGACCGCGGACGGGTCACCCAACCGAGGGATGATGATCGGAATCCTCTCTCCCCGACTCATACCCGAAAAACGTACAAGACGGGTCTGACAGAAACCCAGAGGTGGCGGTCACCCTTAAGCAGGCGAGTCTCCACGGAGGTTGGCATCGGCGTATCAGGTGCGGTCGACTTCGTGATAACACGGTGGTCACCCGAGCTAAACGACGCTCAGTTGGAGGACTGTTCGTCGACCGGCCGGCTCGGAGGGCACTTTGATGTGCCGAAGCCAAGGTGTCCGGTTCGCGGCTCCGAATCTGTCGCTGATGTCGATTCAGACGCCCAAATGTTCAATAGTGATCGCTGGTGCATTAGGAACGCGGATGGGGGGACCACCGTGGGACGAAGTTGGTCGCCGCTTTCCGATCTCCGTATGATGCCGTCCCGATGGCCCCGACCCGCCGACGCCTTGCACGTCTCGCCGCTCTCGCCGGTTCGGCAATCCCGCTCTCAGCTTGCACTCTGATCGGCAACGAGGACGCCCCTCTCACCACCTTCGAGCCGGGGGGGCCTTTTGCCCGACAGATCGACGACCTCTTCTGGCTCGTCTTTTGGATCGCGACGGCTGTCTTCGCCCTGGTGATG
>DASWKM010000110.1:0-8961 GCA_036396635.1 Acidimicrobiia bacterium | reverse complement strand
ATTCACCGGGATCCTGGTGGAGCACTATGCCGGAGCCTTCCCGATGTGGCTGGCTCCCGTGCAGGTCTCGATCATCCCGGTGGCGGATCGTCACGACGAGTACGCCGGGCAGGTGGCGGCTCGTCTGCGTGACGCCGGGCTCCGGGTGGAGATCGACCTGTCCAGCGAGACGGTAGGAGAGAAGATCCGAGCGGCGTTGACCCAGAAGCACCCGGCCGTGATAGTGGTTGGCGACGACGACGTCGAGCACACGACTGTGGGGTTGCGTCTCTACGGAGAGGGCAGAGACACCAGGGGGGTGCCTGTGATCGAGGCCACCAACCGGTTGTCGGACATGGCCCAACGCCCATCATGACCGACGACCGGCTCCGGATCGATCGGGAGGGCATCCACATCGAGCGTGACCTGGCCGACAGCGTGTCAATCGAAGATGAGCTCGACGCCAACATCGTCGCCGAGTTCCGATTCCCCTCGCCCGTCAGACGACGGATCTCGGCGTGGGTCTATCTGGTGGCCGGTGTGGTCGCGGTGCCGGCCTTCGAACGTGGCTGGATGGTCGGGATCGGCTTTGTCGCCCTCGCGCTTTGGCAATGGGCGTCGGCATGGCCTCTCGCGGTGGATGAGCGCGAGGCCATGACTACCGCTGCCACCGCGGTCGATTTTGCCATCGGGCACGCCTCGGCGGCGGTGCGCTTCAGCGGCTGGCGGTCCCGACCCCGTTGGTCGGTGGTGATGTACTCGGCGACCGAGCCGCCAGACCAACGAGCATTGGTCGTAGTTGACGCGGTCAGCGGTGAGATAGTCGAACAGCCCTACGTGGAAGAAGTACCCGCTACCTAGCCCTCATCTCTCCGCCAGGGGGACCATGTCCCGGACCGCCGGGCCGGTATAGAGCTGACGAGGGCGGAATATGCGGGCGGCTGGATCGGCAGACAACTCGCGCCATTGGGCGAGCCAGCCTGGCAGACGGCCGAGCGCAAACAGAACGGTGAACATCTCGATCGGGAATCCCATCGCCTGATAGATGATCCCCGAATAGAAGTCCACATTGGGGTACAGCTTGCGCTCGACGAAGTACTCGTCGGACAACGCCACTTCCTCGAGCTGACGAGCGAGGTCGAGTAGGGGGTCGTCGACACCCAGTGCTTCCAACACGTCCTCGGCGGCCGTCTTGATGATCTTTGCCCTTGGGTCGAAGTTCTTGTAGATCCGATGGCCAAACCCCATGAGGCGGAAGGGGTCGTCTTTGTCCTTGGCCCGCTTGATCACGGTGTCGAGGTCCTCACCTGACTCGACGATCTCGTCGAGCATCTCGAGAACCGCCTGGTTGGCACCCCCATGCAGGGGGCCGGAGAGAGCATGTACCCCGGCCGAGATCGAGCTGAAGATGTTGGCGTGCCCGGAGCCGACCAGGCGCACGGCCGACGACGAGCAATTCTGGCCGTGGTCGGCATGGAGGATCAGCAGCAGGTTGAGGGCATTCGCCACGACCGGGTCGGCCAGATACTCCTCGGCGGGGACCGAGAACATCATCTTCAAGAAGTTCGACGAGTAGTCGAGGCCGTTGTCCGGATACACGTAGGGCTGGTGCACCGAGTACTTGTACGACCAGGCGATCATGGTGGGTGCCTTGGCGATGAGACGACGTGCGCTCAGGTCCACTGCATCCTGATCGTTCGGATCGAGGGCATCGGGGTAGTAGGTGGCGAGTGCCGAGATGGCCGAGGCCAGGATCTGCATCGGATGGGCCTCATGCGGGAAAGCCTCGAACAGCTTCTTCATGTCCTCGCGAAGCAGGGTGTGGTAGGTGATCGACTCGACAAACTCATCGAGCTCGGCACCCGTTGGCAGCTCCCCATACTGGAGGAGATAGGCCACTTCGAGGAAGGAAGCGCTTCCGGCGAGCTGCTCGATGGGATACCCGCGATATCGCAGGATCCCCTCCTCACCGTCGATATAGCTCACATCGGACGCCCCCTCGGCCGTGTTCCCGAAGCCACGGTCCAGGGTCACCAGCCCCAGCGATGAACGAAGCTGTGAGATGTCAATCGCACTGTCTCCCTCGGTGCCCTCATGGACTGAGAGATCGAGCTCGTTGTCTCCGTACTTGAGAACGGCTTCCGGCATTCCAGTCCTTTCGTGAGGTCTATTCGTCGGCGGCGCGGGCCGCGACGACGGCTTGAGCCTCGTTGTGCGGTACCTCTTCGTAGTGGTCGAACTCCATCTCGAAGGTACCGCGACCCGATGTCAATGATCGCAGCTCGGCGGCGTACTGCTGCATCTCTGCCATGGGCACCTCCGCATTCACGGTCCGCAGGCTCCCCTCACCTTCCATGCCCTGCACCCGGCCGCGCTTGGAGTTGATGTCTCCCATGACATCTCCGACGTGGTCCTCGGGAACCGTCACCGCCACCTTCATGATCGGCTCGAGGAGGACGGGGCGGAGCTTGTCCCCGGCGGTGCGCACCGCCTGGATTCCCGCCATCCGGAACGACATCTCGTCCGAGTCCACCGCGTGGTACTTGCCGTCGTAGACCTCGGCAGCCACGTCGACCACCGGGAACCCGGCGAGGATCCCCCGCTGCAGGGCCTCGCGTATCCCCTTGTCGACCGCCGGGATCAGGCCACGGGGAATCGAGCCGCCCTTGACCGAGTCGATGAACTCGTATCCGGTGCCGCGCGGGCGTGGGGAGAAGCGGACGTTGGCCACCCCGAACTGACCCCGTCCACCCGACTGCTTCTTGTGCTTTCCCTCGGCCTCGGCGGTCGCCATGATCGACTCGCGATAGGGCACCTTGGGTATGGCCGAATCGATCTCCACCCCGAACATCCTCTTGATGCGGGCCAGAGTCACATCGAGGTGAGTGTCTCCCAGCCCGGACAAGATGGTCTCGCCGGTCTCCGATCGACGCTCCACCTTGATCGTCGGGTCGCTTTCCTCGATTCGATGCAGTGCCGTGGACATCTTCTCGTCGTCGTGGTGTGAATGTGGGGCGATGGCCAGCTCCGCGACCGGTTTGGGGTATTGAACCGGCTCGATGACGGCGTTGAGACCGGTGGACCGCAGCGTGTCTCCAGGGCGGAGGTTCTCGACCTTGGCTACCGCCCCGATCCCGCCGACGGGGAGCTCGGCGACATCATGGTGGTCCTTCCCTTGCAGCTTGAAGAGATTGTGGAGCCGGACCCTGCCTCCCCTGGCCAACTCCAGGTCGTGGTCGGCGTGGACCGTTCCTGAGTAGATGCGGAACAACGAGATGCGCCCAACGAACGGGTCGGAGAAAGTCTTGAAGACATACGCGAGGACCGGGCCGTCCACAGACGGCTCCAAAGGATCGCCCTCGATGAGCGGGGGCACCGGGCGTTCCAGAGGGTTGGGGCCGTAGTCGAGGATGAACTCGAGGAGCGTGTCGATCCCGATCAGCTTGTCGGCGGATGTGACCAGGACGGGGTGGATCTCGCCACTCAAGATCCCGTGGTGGATCGCGTTGACGATCTGGTCCCGGTTCGGCTCGGTCCCTTCGAAATACGCCTCCATCATCTCATCGTCGGACTCCACGACAGTCTCGATCAAACTGGTGTGGGCATCGTGGACCAGATCGGCGACGTCGTCGGGCAGCTGGGTGGGTTGGCCTGTCGGGGAATCGCCGCTGTAGACATATGCTCGCTCCGACGCGACCCGGACCAGGCCGCGAAGGTTCTCCTCCGAGCCGATGGGCACCTGGATGGGGGCCACCGACTTGCCGAAGCTGTCTCGAAGCTGCTCGAGCACTCGCTGGTAGGAGGCACGCTCACGGTCGAGCTTGGTGATCACCAGGGCCCTCGGGATACCCTCATCCTCGGCAGCCCGCCACAAGACCTCCGTCTGCACCTCGACACCATCGACTGCAGACACCGCGAACAAGGCGAGGTCTGCCGCCCTCAAGGCGGTCCTCGCGTCGCCGCTGAACTCGGTGGCACCCGGCGAGTCGATGACATTGACCCTGGTCCCATTCCAATCCAACGTGGCCACGGCGAGCCCCAACGAGATGCCCCGATCGACCTCCTCGGGCTCATAGTCAAACGTGGTGGTCCCTTGCTCGACCGAGCCCATCCGCTTGATGGCCCCTCCTACGAAGAGCATCGCCTCGGCAAGCGTCGTCTTCCCACTACCGCCATGACCGACCAGGACGATGTTGCGGACTTTCTCGGGGAGCACATGACCTCCTTGTGGAAAAGTCGGATCCTAACCCTGTGAATGGGCGTCCCTCCCGGGGTGGTGCTACTTTCTCGCCCGTGATCGATACCCGGGTCCGACCGCATGTGACTCGCTACCTGGATGCGATGGGGAGGACCCTGAGCGTCATAGGCATGAGACCGGCGGCGATGACAGGGCTCGGCCTCGTCATGGTGTTGACGGGATCGGTGATGGTGGGAACCGGGCGCTTGGTCTCGGGCGCCTCGGTCATTGCGGTGGGATCACTACTCGACGGCCTCGACGGGGCTGTCGCCCGGGCCTCGGACAGAGTCAGTTCGCGTGGGGCCTTTCTCGACGCAGCATTCGATCGGGTGGGTGAGATCGCCGCCTTCGCCGGCCTTGCATTTGCCATGGAGGGCCAGGCCACGCTGCTACTTCTGATCGTCCTCGCCGTCGGCGGCGCGATGCTCGTCCCTTATATGAGGGCGAGAGCGGAGGCCGAGGGTTTGAGTGGCAAGGGTGGGCTCATGGGCCGCACCGAGCGTCTCATCCTCTTTTGCTCGGGGCTGATCCTCGGATTTGTGGAGGTGATGCTCTGGATCTTCGTGGTGTTGGTCTGGCTCACGGCGCTCACCCGCTTCATCCGGTCCTACCGCTCGATCTCGTGAAGGAATATCTCGCCTACCTCGGTCTCCGCGCCGGGGTCGGCCTCATCGGAGCCTTGCCCGCGACCGTGATCCGCGCTCTGGGGAGAGGCGTGGGAAAGCTGTGGGCCACCGTCGACGGAAGGCGGCGCTCGATGGCGAAACGTCACATGAGCCGTGTCCTGGCCGGCACGGTGGATCTCGATCGGGCCTCTCGGACCCTGATGGGCTCCTATGGCAGGTACTACGCCGAGGCATTGTGGGCGCGGGCCCGTCGGATCGAGGGGATGCTGGCCGAGACCGACGTGATCGGCCTCGAGCACATCCTCGATGCCCGGGACGCCGGCACCGGCATGATCTATGCCCTGCCCCATATGGGGAATTGGGAGGCGGCGGCGCCGATCGCGGTGACAAACGGCGTGCAGATTGTGGCTGTCGCCGAGGTGTTGCCCAACAAGCGGATCACCGAATGGTTCACGAGAATGAGGGCGGAGTTCGGCCTCGAGATCGTCCTCGCCACCGGTCGAACGGAGGTGATGCGCCGGCTCGAGAACGCCATCGCCGACCACAAGGCCGTGGCTCTGCTCTCGGACCGCGACCTCAAGGGACGGGGGGTCGAGGTGGAGTTCTTCGGGGAGAGGACGACGCTCCCACCCGGCCCCGCCATGCTGGCGGTGCGGACCGGGGCGCCGCTGTTCCCGGTGGGCTGCTATTTCCGGGACGGCGGCTATCGGGTTGTGGTCAATCCCGCATTGCCGGTGCCATCGGAGGGGACGAGGTCAGAAAAGGTGGCCGCCATGACCCAGAGCCTCGCCTACAAACTCGAAGAGATCATCAAAGAAGAGCCACAGCAGTGGCACCTGGTCCAACCCAACTGGCCGTCGGACCGAGAGTGACCTGATGCGGGTGGGCCTCGTCTGCCCCTACGACATGGGCTCACCCGGTGGTGTCCAACAGCTGACGACAGAGCTGGCCGCCAAACTGCGAGCGCTTGGTGAGGACGTGGTCGTCGTTGCCGCGGGACGTGTCGACCTGGCCGGGGGGCCGGGCATCGACGCCGCCGTGCTGCCGGTCGGGCGGCCCGTCAGGGTCAGGGGGAACGAGTCCCGGGTTCCTCTGACCTTGAGCCCTTTGTCCTGGTCACGTGTCAGGGCCGCGCTGAAGAGGGTCGATGTGGTTCACGTGCACGAGCCGCTCGTTCCACTTCTCGGCTGGGCGTCGCTGACGGTCGACAAGCCGACGGTGGCGACATTCCACGCCGCCCCACCTTCATGGGTCTCTCCCCTCTACAGGTGGGCGCCCTTCCTGGCTAGGCGGATGCGGAGGGCCTCCCTGACTGCGGTGAGCGAAGCCGCCGCGGAGGCGATCCCGTCGAGATGGGGTGATGTCGTCATCATCCCCAACGCCATCGAGGTCGCTTCCTACCGGGTTGCCACCGGTCGGGTGATGAGAAGGGTCGCGTTTCTGGGTCGCGACGAGCCCAGGAAGGGTCTCGACGTTCTCCTCGGTGCGTGGCCGGCCATCCGCGCGGCCGTCCCTGAAGCGGAGTTGGTCGTCATGGGAGGCAACCGTGTTATCGCACCGAGCGGTGTCAGGTTCCTCGGCCGGGTCACCGGCGCCGAGAAGAGACTTCTCCTCTCCTCGAGCTCGGTCTTCGTGGCGCCGAACACGGGCGGGGAGAGCTTCGGGATCGTCCTTCTCGAGGCGATGGCGGCCGGTTGCGCCGTGGTGGCGAGCGACATCGATCCTTTCATGGCCGTGACTGGGGGAGCGGCACGGCACTTCCCCGTCGGTGATCCTGCCGCGCTGGCGGTCAACGTCATCGAGTTGCTCCAGGACGACACGGCCGCCACCGCGCTGCGCCGGCTGGGGGCGGCTCGGGTCGAGCAGTTCGACTGGGGCGTGGTGGCCGAGCGTTACCGCGACCTCTATCGGCTCCTCGCGACCTAGAGACACCCGGCCAGGCTGTACAATCGGCGTTTCCCAACAGAAGAGTTCTCGTGGAGAAAGGCACCGATCGAGTCAAACGCGGGCTGGCCGAGATGCTGAAGGGCGGCGTCATCATGGACGTCGTCGACGCCGACCAGGCCAAGCTCGCCGAGGAGGCGGGTGCAGTGGCCGTCATGGCGCTGGAACGGGTTCCTGCCGACATTCGCAAGCAGGGCGGAGTGGCCCGGATGTCCGATCCCAAGATGATCACCGCGATCCAGAACGCGGTCACCATCCCGGTGATGGCCAAATGCCGGATCGGGCACTTTGCCGAAGCCGCAGTGCTGCAATCGCTTGGCATCGACTACATCGACGAGTCCGAGGTGTTGACACCCGCGGATGAAGAGCATCATGTCGACAAGTGGGCTTTCACCACGCCCTTTGTCTGCGGTGCGCGCAACCTCGGCGAGGCTTTGCGGCGGATCGGTGAAGGCGCCGCGATGATCCGGACCAAGGGCGAGGCGGGGACCGGCAACGTAGTCGAGGCGGTGCGCCACATGAGGACTGTCACCAATGAGATGCGGGCCATCGCTTCGATGGGTCACGAGCAGCTGATGTCCGCGGCGCGTGACCTGGGCGCTCCCTACGAGCTCGTCCGTGAGGTCGCCCAGACCGGCGTCCTCCCGGTGGTCAACTTCGCAGCCGGCGGCATCGCCACCCCGGCCGACGCCGCGTTGATGATGGGTCTCGGCGTCGACGGTGTCTTCGTGGGCTCAGGCATCTTCAAGAGCTCCGACCCCGAGGGGTATGCCCGGGCCATCGTCGAGGCGACCACTTTCTGGAACGAGCCCGAGGTGGTCGCCAAGGTCTCCCGCGGTCTGGGCGAGGCCATGCCAGGACTGGAGATGGAGTCGCTGTCAGAGGCAGAACAGCTGGCACGACGAGGTTGGTGACATGAGCGGCGTCGGCGTCCTCGCCCTACAGGGCGACGTGCGCGAGCACATCCGGCTTCTCGAGTCTCTCGGCGTCGGGGCGGAGGGTGTCAAGAGACCCGAGCAGTTGGAGACGATCGATGCCCTGGTGATCCCCGGCGGTGAGTCGACCACCATCGGGAAGATGGCCACCCGCTTCGGTCTGCTCGGGCCCATGCGTGAGGCCATCGACAACGGTCTGCCGGTTTACGGAACCTGTGCCGGGATGATCCTCCTGGCGGGTGCGGTCACGGAGGGCGACCAGCCATTGATCGGCGCCCTCGACGTCGTGGTGAGGCGAAACGCCTTTGGCCGTCAGAACGAGTCCTTCGAGGCAGAGCTCGACGTCACCGGGCTCGAGGCGCCCTTCCACGCGGTGTTCATCCGTGCCCCGTGGATCGAGAAGGTCGGGTCCGAGGTGGAAGTACTGGCGGTGGTGGGCGATCATCCCGTGATGGTTCGCCAGGGACCGATCCTGGCGACGTCCTTTCACCCCGAGTTGACCGGTGACGGGCGTATTCACCGAATGCTGCTGGATCTGATCTGAGGTAGGTATGTCCGGACACTCGAAATGGGCCAACATCAAGCATCGCAAGGGTCGTCAGGACGCCAGACGTGGGCAGTTGTTCGGCAAGCTGGCCAAAGCGATCGAGGTCGCCGCTCGCGAGGGCGGGGGCAGCCCCGAGTTCAACCCGCTGCTGGCCACAGCCGTGGAGAAGGCGAAGGCGGCATCGATGCCCCACGACAACATCGACCGTGCGATCAAGCGCGGGACCGGAGAGGTCGAGGGCGCACAGTACGAGGAGCTCTTCTACGAGGGTTACGGCCCGGGTGGCGTGGCGTTGTACGTGCAAGTGTTGACCGACAACCGCAACCGGGCCGCCTCCGACGTTCGATCCACCTTCACCAGGCACAACGGCAATCTCGGGGAGCCCGGGTCGGTCGGCTATCTGTTCGAGCACAAGGGGCTGATCCTGGCCAATGGCGACGAGGACGAGGTGATGCTCACCGCGCTCGACGCCGGAGCCGAGGATGTCAGAGAGGCAGGCGGGGGCTCGTTCGAGGTGATCACCGTCGCCGGAGACCTGCGCTCCGTGAAGGAGGCCCTGGTCAACGGTGGTGTCGAGATCGAGTCTGCCGATGTGACCCAGCTCCCCACCAACCTGGTGCCGGTGGAGGAGAGCGAGGCCAGGAGACTGTTGCGTCTGATCGATGCCCTCGACGAGCTCGAGGATGTGCAGGC
>DASWKM010000109.1:0-2420 GCA_036396635.1 Acidimicrobiia bacterium | reverse complement strand
GATCCGGGTCAAGTCCTATATCGACGCGGCTCGTGTCGCCGGCGGGGGGGACCGCCACATCATCTTCCGCCACATCGTGCCCAATGTGCTGCCCCTCAGCTTCCTCTACATGATGTTTGGGATCACCGGTGCGATAACCCTCGAAGCAACCCTGTCATTCTTCGGCCTGCTCAATGTCCCCATGTCGTGGGGGATCATGATCAACACCGCATCGACCCAGGGCTATCTGCTCAGCGGCACCAGCTACTGGTGGTTGTTGTTCCCAGCCGGTCTGGCCGTCTCGTTCCTGGCGTTTGGCTTCTTCATCGTGGGCCGGGGGATGGACGAGGTAATCAACCCCAGGCTGCGCGCCCGGTAGCGGGGAAGGCTCCTTTGGCACTCTCACTGGAGAATCTTCAAACACGTCAGATCGATCCCAGCAAGCCACTGCTCGAGATCGACGACCTGGTGATGAGGTACAAGATCAAGGCAGGCGAGGTCTCCGCGGTCGAGGGCGTCACCTTCACGATCCATCAGGGCGAGGCGGTCGGCCTCGTCGGGGAGTCGGGATGTGGGAAGACTTCCACCGCGCTCGCCCTGCTCCGACTGCTACCGGCCAATGCCGAGTACTTCTCCGGTGAGATCCGGCTCAACGGCGAAGACCTCCTCCAGCTCAGCACCGATCAGATGCGGGCCAGGCGTTGGAAGGACATCGCCATGGTCTTCCAAGGGGCGATGAACGCGTGGAATCCCGTCTACCGGATAGGTGACCAGATCCGCGAGGTGCTCGACACCCATTATCGCGGCGAGCTCGACGTCGACGAGCAGGACCGTCACATGGAGAGCCTGTTCACAGCGGTCGGCCTTCCCACTGAGATGATCATCCGCTATCCCCACGAATTTTCCGGTGGGATGCGGCAGAGGGCGGTGATCGCCATGGCACTCGCCTGCAGCCCCGAGCTCATCATCGCCGACGAGCCGACGACGGCCCTCGATGTGATCGTCCAGGACCAGATCCTCAAGGAGCTCAAGCGAATCCAGCGGGATCTCGGGATGTCGATCCTCTACATCTCCCACGACATCGCCGTAATCGCCGAGGTGACGGACTCGCTGGGGGTCATGTACGCCGGCAAGCTCGTGGAGTACGGGCCCACGGCCGAGGTCTTCGCCAGACCACGGCACCCCTACTCATACCTGCTGCTCCGCTCGACCCCCTCGATCACCGGGCCACGTCGACAGCTGGCGCCCCTCGAGGGGGAGCCACCCGACCTGTTGCACCCACCTTCCGGGTGCCGGTTCCATCCTCGCTGCCCGTTCGCCACCGAGGTATGCGCCATCGAGGAGCCCCCACTCGACGAGATCGCACCGGGTCATCGGGTCGCCTGCTGGAACCATGAGGACGTGCCCGAGCTGGCGGAAGAGCTGAGGAGATGACCACGGCTGCGCCCACCCAGACCAAGCCGTTGATCGAGGTCATCGATCTCCAGAAGCGCTTCCCCATCTCCCGAGGCTTGTTCCGGGCGCCGACCGAGTTCGTTCACGCCGTCGACGGGATCGACTTCAGGATCGCCCCCGGGGAGAGCCTCGGCCTGGTGGGCGAGTCCGGGTGCGGCAAGTCCACGACCGGGCGCATGCTCGTCAAGCTGCTCGACGCCACCGAAGGCACGATGCAGTTCAACGATGGTGACTACGAGCGCGATGTCGCCAAAGTGGGCCGCTCCGAGATCAGCGAGTTCCGCTCCCGGGTGCAGATGATCTTCCAGGACCCCTACGAGTCGATGAACCCGCGGCGCACCGTCTTCGACACGGTTGCGGAGCCCCTGGCGGTGCAGAAGATCGGGACGATTCCCGAGCGGGAGGAGCGTGTGCTCGACCTGCTGCGTCTGGTGGGTCTCACCCCGCCAGAGGCCTTCTTGTTCCGCTACCCCCACGAGCTCTCCGGCGGGCAGCGTCAGCGCATCGCCATCGCCCGTGCCCTGGTGATGAACCCCAGGTTCGTGGTGGCCGACGAGCCGACCTCGATGCTCGACGTCAGCATCCGGATCTCGATCATGGAGCTGATGACCGAGCTGGGCGATGAGCTGGGGGTCTCCTACCTGTACATCACCCACGACCTCGCCGTTGCCCGTTACATGTGTGACCGGATCGCGGTGATGTACCTCGGGAAGATCGTCGAGGTGGGACCCACCGAGGAGATCCTGGCCAACCCCCGCCACCCGTACACCCGTGCCCTGCTCTCGGCGGTCCCCGTCCCCGACCCGTCGTTCAAGCGCACACCGGTCGAGATCAAAGGTGGCATATCCAAGGCGATCAACCCCGCCCCCGAGTGCCGTTTCATCGAAAGGTGCCCATTTGCCGCCGAGGTGTGCCGGGAGAACCCGCACCCTGCCATGACCGAGGTGGGAGAAGACCACTCTGTCGCCTGCTACCGGGTCGACGAG
>DASWKM010000108.1:0-8864 GCA_036396635.1 Acidimicrobiia bacterium | reverse complement strand
CCGGCTGCCCGGGCGGCGGCGGTGGCGACATCGAATGCCGACATGACTTCGTCACGCGACCGAAGATCGAGCAGGACCGCCCCCAATTCGGTTTTGTGGGAAAGACCAGACGCCTCGGCCTTGACCACGGTCGGGTAGCCGAGCTCGTCGGCGGCAGAGGCTGCCTGTTCCCGGGTGGTGGCGACCGTTCCCGTCTCCAACAGCAGACCCCACAGATGGGGGGATCCCGCGATCGGGTGGCCCGGTGAGCCAGCGCTGCTCGGCTCGAAGGTGAGCCCTGCCAGCGCCAGCACCGCCGCCCTCGGCTCCTCGGTGACCGCGATGTCGCCGGCTCGCAACGCGGCCAGTCCCTCGGCACCCTGGTCACCTGCCATCCATAGTTGGATGACGGGAACCGGCGGCTCCAGATCGAGGAGCGTGGCGACCCGTTGCGCGGTGTGGCTGGGAGGATGAGCGGTGGACACGGCCATGACCGCGTCGTACTCACCGGAACCGGCTACCAGCCCCACCACCTCGGCGAAACGGCCGGGACCGCCGATGATCCCACCCATGTCGACCGGGTTGCCTGCCACACCGTGATCGAGCAGCGGACGGATCCTCGCCGCCAGCCCATCGCCCGGCAACGGGAGGCTCACCCCGGCACGCTCCGCCAGATCCGAAAGGAGAAGAGCAGTGCCACCGGAGTGGGTGACGACGGCTGCCCGTTCGCCGCCCGCGTGAGGGGCACGCGCCAAGATCCCGGCAACCTCGTATGCCTCGGCAGGTGTCTCCGCTGTGACCACGCCCAGGGAATCGAAGACGCCCGCGAGGACATCCCGAGGGAGGGCCATCGCCCCGGTATGTGAGGTCATCATCTGACTGCCCCGGTCACCGCTCCCTATCGGGCATGCGACGACACGTTTGCCCCGGGCATGGGCCGACTCCACCGACTCGATCAGCGCCACACCGTCACGCACCGTCTCCATGACGGCCACCACGGCTCTCACCTCATCGAGTTGGGCCACGACGTCGAGGGCCTCTGCCAGTCGGATGTCCGCCTCGTTCCCGGTGGAGATGGTGATGGCCAACCCTCCGCCCTGCCCGGCGGCGAGATTGTGCAGATAGCTCCCGATGCCCCCGCTCTGGGTGACGACGGCAACCGGTCCGGAGCGCACTTCGCCGGACGGTCGCTCCAGACAGGTGAGGAAACTGGCGGTGAGACCCCGGCCGGGTCTTATCACCCCGCCACTGTTGGGACCGAGCAGGCGTGTCCCCGCCAGGCGGGCCGCGTCCGCCAGCTCCTCTTGAAGGACTGCGCCCTCCGCTCCCGACTCTGCAAAACCTGCAGCGAACACGATCACCGCACCGACGCCGACGCTGGACTCGACAACATCCATCATCGCGCCGGCGGGAACCGCGGCGACCACCAGGTCGGGTGGTCGGGGTAGCTCGCCGACCGATGCGTATGCATCCACGCCCTCGACCTCGGGCAGAGACGGGTTGACTCCCCACACCCGACCCCGAAACCCGAACCGACGCAGGTTGGCGAGCACGCGCCCACCATGCTTTGCCGGGTCGGACGAGAGGCCGGCGATCGCGATCGACCCCGGATCGACGAGACGGGTGAGCGGGCTCATCGCAGTTGTGGGATCACCTCGGAGGCGAAGAGCTCGAGGCTGTCCGCTGCACCCATGTCGTAGAAGTAGACGATCATCTCGACACAGCCGGCGTCGATGAAACGCCCCATCTCCTCCACGGCCTGCGGGACGGTCACCGCCAGGTGCTCCCTGCGGAACTCATCGGTGGTGCACGACCTTCGTTGGGCTGCGATCTCCAGCTTCGCCGTCAGGTCGGCCTCGTCTCTCCCGATCACCGACATCAGATGGGCAGTGCGCCCGATCTCCCCGAAAGGCCGCCCCACCGCCTCGCAGTGCTCGGCGAGAACCGCCGACTTCCGCTGGAACCGGTCCACGCCGTCGGTAAAATTGGCGAAGTCCGCATACTTGGCAACGATGCGAAGGGTCCTCATCTCACCGCCTCCGGCAATCCAAAGGGGTGGGTGGGGGCTCTGGACGGGTTTGGGCCGGTTTATCGCATTTCGGATGGTGAAGTGGTCACCGGCGAACGTGGCCTCGTCCCGACCCCACATCTCCAACAGGATCCGCACGGTCTCCTCGAGCATGTCGAGACGTGTCCCGGCCGGAGGGAACCCGTACCCATATGCGTCGAACTCGCCCTGAGACCATCCGGCACCGATGCCGACGTCGAGCCGGCCGCCGGAGATGGCATCGACCGAGGACGAAAGCTTGGCAAGGAGCGCCGGCGGCCGGTACAGGGCACAGGTGCACATCTGTCCGATGCGCACTCGTCTGGTGGCCACGGCGAGCGCCGCCATCAGGGTCCACGCCTCGTACGTGCTCTCCTGCTTCACGACGGGATGGGTGTGGAAGTGGTCGTAGACCCACGCCGAGTCGTACCCGGCATTCTCGATCAGTTCGGCATGGGCCTGTATCTGCCCCCACTGGTCCTCGACGGCGACGCCATCGAGGTCTCCCTTCCAACCCTGTGGCACGAACGTTCCGAATCTCACCGGGCTAGCCCCCTCCCGGATCTGGCCAGATCTTGACGATTTGCTCACGTGCCAGGGCTTGGATGTCACTCGCACTCATCCCAAGCCTGCCCGACAGCACCTCGAAGGTGTGCTCTCCGAGCATGGGCGCCGGCTCGTTGGGGACCTCCCGGTTGCCGAACTTGACTGGGCTCGGCGGATAACGGACCTCACCCAGGGTGGGGTGGACATAGGAACGTATCATTCCCCGCGCCACCACCTGGGGGTCGGCGAACACCTCCCCGATGTCGTTGACCGGTGCGTTGGGTATGTCGAAGGCCTCGAGGCTGGTCAGCCATTCGGCCTTGGTCCTTGTGATCAGCACGTCCTGGAGCGTCGATACCACGAACTCACGATTGGCCAAACGCACCGCGTTGTCACGTGTGCGAGGGTGGTCCTTGAGATCGGGCCTCCCCACCGCATCGCACAGATTGCGCCAGAACTTCTCGTCACGGGCGGCCACAACCACATAGCCATCGCTGGTCCGAAACGCCTGCCACGGCACGATGTGCGCGTGGGCGGTGCCGAGCCTGGTCACTCGCTTCCCGGTGTTGAGATGGTCGACCGCGTCGTAGGAGAGCAATGACACCAGCGTGTCGAGCATGGAGACGTCGGCGTGGACACCCCCACCGTGCAGCTCTCTTCCGACGAGGGCGGCGAGAACGGAGACGCATGAGTAGATGCCACCGGCGATGTCGGCGATGGGAATACCGACCCGCGCCGGGGCGCCGTCCTCGGGGCCGGTGATGTCCACATGACCGCTGTACGCCTGGATCACGAGGTCGAATGCCGGCTTGTCCTTCGCCGGCCCGGTCTCTCCGAAACCCGTCACCGACACGGTGATGATGTCCTCGTTGTGCTCCTTCAAGGTCGCATGGTCGATGCCGAGCCGGGCCATGACCCCGGGGCGAAAGTTGTCTATCACTACGTCGGCCTGCCCCACCAGCGAGTAGAGAATCTCCAGGCCACGCCGGTCTTTGAGGTTCAGGACGACGCTCTTCTTGCCCCGATTCATGAAGAGGTGGATCGCGCTCTCACCGTCGAGCGGGGCGATCCTCGGGTTGCGGGCCGTGTCACCGGTCGGCGGCTCGATCTTGATCACCTCCGCACCGAGGTCGGAGAGGATCACACCACCGAAGCTCCCAGCGATCACCTGGCCGAGCTCGAGCACGGTGACACCCGAGAGCATCCCCGGCCTCATCGGCGGCTCGCCCGGTTCGGCTCTGCTCACCCCTCGTCCCCTCGGTGGGCCTCCTCCGCCCGCGCCGCCGAGTCTGCCCGGGCGATGATGGCGCGAGCGACTTTGGCTACCGCATAGTCGACCATCCTCCCGTCCACGGCTATCGAGGCCCTCCCTTGAGCCTCGGCCTCCTCGAAGGCAGCCAGGACCTTTCGCTGATACTCCACCACATCTTCAGGGGGTGTGAAAACGTCGTTGATCACGGGGACCTGTGCCGGGTGGATTGCCACCTTTCCCACATATCCGAGGGTCCGTGCGATCTCGGACTCGACCCTCAATGCTTCCAGGTCGCGAAAATCCATGAAAACGGCTTCCATAGGGAACGGCACCGCCGCTGCCCGTGCGTTGAGCAGCACCTGCGACCTCGCCTGCATGAGGCCCGTGCCTTCCGGGGTCCAGCGCACACCGAGGTCGGCGACGAGGTCGCCTTGCTCCCCGCCCCCGAACATGACGCACTCGATCCTCGTGCTCGCCAGGGCGATCTCGAAAGTGAGCCGCACCCCGAGAGCCGACTCGATCAGCGGGATGACGCCCAGCGAGCCCGCCTCCTTCCCTGAGGCCATCTCGAGGACCGTCAGCGCCCCGTCGAGTCGGGTGAGCACGGCCGGGCTCTCGGCCTTGGGGAGGATCAGCCCGGCTATGTCGGCGCCTCCGGCGGCCACCACGTCATCCCAGAACTGGGGCGTGTCGGCAGCGTTGGTACGCACGTAGTAGGGGACGGGCGAGGCCGGGAGACGTCCCAGGTTGTCCCTGGCCGCGGCCTTGCTCTCTTGGGAGACGGCGTCCTCGAGGTCGACGATCACTGCATCGGCACCCGAGCGCGCCGCCTTCTCAACCATGTCCAGGCGATCGCCCGGTGTGAAGAGCATCGACCGGGCCGGATTCATCACAGCTCCCACCTTGGGTGGTATCGGGTTTGGACCACGCTCTCTACTCTCGTGAGCGGACCTCGTCGAGGTCCACGAACGTCCCGGTGGCGGCACTCTCAACGACTCCCTCCAGGATCGCCGTGGCTTCCATTGCCTCGTGCCCACCGGTCTCCGGCTTCGAGCCGGTCCTGACGTTGGAGGCAAACTCCTCCAGCTCGTCCTTCACGGTGTCGAGCGTGTCGATGTCTCGCTCCACCCAGTCCTTGGACCCAACCTCCTGGACCAAGAAGCGCTCACCGTCCTTCTCATTCCAAGCCGCCGCCTTGGTGCCCCAGACCGCAGTCCGGGCTATGTCGGGGATCACCATGCTGGTACCGAGAAACGCAAGGGGCCCCTCGTGGTACTCCACAATGGCCGTAGTGACGTCGTCGAGGTTGCCTATCCCGGCGATCCTCTTGCTGAAGGCGGCCACCCGCGCCGGGCGCCCCAGCAGGTAGTTGAGCGTGTCCGCCATATGGACCCCGAGCCCGGTCATTCCACCCGCGGGGCTCTCGGAGGGGTCTCCCCGCCACCCCGTCCTCGGGTTGAGGCCCTTCGGATAGGACAGATTCGCCTCGGCGTAGTGGATCACGCCGAGGTCACCTGCGTCGAGCATGTGCTTGAGACGGCGGTTGGCGGGCTGACGACGACGATTGTGGCCCACCTGGAGCACCACCCCTGCCGACTCGGCCGCGGTGATCGCACGCTTCGCCTCGGCGACGGTGAGTGTCAAGGGCTTGTCGACGAATACGTGCTTGCCTGCCTCTGAGGCCTGGGCCACCAAGTCGGCGTGCGTCGAGTGGGGAGTCGCAATCAGGACAGCCTCGACGGTCGGATCAGACAGGACCTCGTCGATGGTTCCGACCGGACGGCACCCGTGTTTCGCGGCGAACTCCTCACGGGTCTCAGCAGTTCGGGCGAAGCATGAGACCAGCTCGAAACCGGCGGCCTGGGCCTTGTCGGCCAAGTTGCCACCCCACCAGCCGAGCCCGATCGATGCCACCCGAAGAGCATTCATTCTCAGTCCTCCTTATGCCTCGATGACCGTCCTCGAATGTGATCGACTGAGGTATGGGGGTCGCTTGACCATATCGGAGATAGTCGGTATTTTACATAGTGCAGAAAAGGACCCCAAACCCCTGTTCATCTGCAACGTGTTTCGGGCCGGTCAGAAGGTACCGAAACGGGAGGAGATCAAATGCAACTGCTAGCGAATTGGCGAGGCAAACGAGACACCAAAGCCGGACCTCCTGGCCCCCGGGCAACCCGGGCGCTGGCGTTGCTGCTGGTGCTCGGGATGATCGCCGCGGCATGCGGAGACGATGCGGGGACCGACACGACCACGACCGATGGAGAGCCCGGGACCACCGCCGAGGATGGCGGCGCCACGACCACGGCCGGAGACGGCGAGCAGGTCGAGCTGCTGGTCTGGGTCACCCGTCCCTATTACATCCCGCCCGACGACTTCGCTTCATTCGAAGCGCAGTACCCGAACATCACGGTTACCTACGACGTCCAGTCCAACGACGACATCCTGCAGCAGTTCCTGAGGATGAAGGACGCCGGTCAGCCCTTGCCCGACGTGCTCGGCGCCGAGGACGCCTTCTTGATCGAGACCTATGTCGAGGCCGAGTTGGTCGGGTCACATGACCAGATCGCGGCAGACTGGGAGGCAGAAGACCCGGATCAGTACGGGCTCCTGCTCCCCCTGGCCTGGGATGAGACCACCCTGGATGGTGTGAAGTACGGCCTGTCGGTCACCGCTAACTTCGACGTCCTGTACTACGACCCCGAATGGCTGGCCGAGGCCGAGGTCACGGTCCCGTTCGAGTCTCTCGACGCGGTCCTAGACGGTTTGCGGGCCATGAAGGCGAGCCGGCCCGATGCGATCCCATTCACGGTGCAGGCTCTCGCCGGTGACGGGGTGACCACACTCAAGACGATGCTGGCGGCCGCCGGCGCCCCATTCGACGGTGCCGTGCCCGACCTCACCTCCGAGGGCGGGATCTACGTGCTCAACTGGTTCCTTCAGGCGGCCGAAGAGGGGCTGCTCCCACCCGAGGCCATCGCCTGGGGTGAGGATGAGTCGCGTGGGGCCTTCGTCTCCCGCTCTGCCGGGATGATCCTCGACGGGTTTACCACCGCAGGTGACTTCAACGAGGCGTCCAATTTCGACTATCCCACCCACTGGGACCTTACACCGGTCCCGCTCTCCCGTTCGGGCGGCGGCGCTGATGGTGTGGCCTTGTCCGCGGCCAGGACCTGGGCCGTCGTGGAAGGGTCGGAGCATCCCGAGGAGGCGGCTCTCGTCCTCCGCTACATCGCCGAGACCACCAACCTGATCGAGGCTGCCGGCAACGGCTCGGTGCCGATGAGGCAGACCGAGGCCATCAACTCCCCGGACCTCCTGGGGATCTGGCCGTTCTTCAACGAGAACTTGAAGGAGGCCTACCTGGGCAGCACGCCGACACCGGCAGGCCCCAACGCCGGGGAGGTCGAAGCCATCCTCGAGCAGATGTTCGGGGAGATCGTGGTCGGAACCGACAAGACGGCCGAGGAGCTGGCAGCCGAGTATCAGCCGATGCTCGACGGAGCCTGATAAACGAACCGGTGCCACGTGACCACGAGCACCGATTGAACCAAGAGCGCTCCCACACCGGGATGTGGGAGCGCTCTCCTATTGTCGGAACGACTCTCGGGCCATGACTGCAGCAACGGAAACGAGACCGAAAGGTGCCGGCAGAGGCGCCCGCTGGTGGCAGCGAAAACCCACCAGACTCGACAGCACCTACTTCGTCGTCGGTCAGAGCAAGGCCACGCCTTACCTGTTCTCCCTGCCATCGATCATCCTGGTCTCGGCGGTCCTCGGGTTCCCGGTCCTGTACGGGGTGTGGCAGAGCCTCTTTCGCCGGGAGACACTGGCCGCGCCCCTCGAGTACATCGGCTTCCAGAACTACGCCGACATGTTCTCCTCGGAGGCCTTCTGGCACTCCCTCAACCGCACGGCGGTCTTCGTCTTCGGCTCTCTGATCCTGGGCACCACCCTCGGGCTCTTCTTCGCCTTCGCCCTGTTCCGGGTGGTGGGGCGTCTCCGCTTCCTGCGTGCGCTGACCGTGGCGCCGTACATCATCTCGAACGTCGCGGCAGCGGTGATGTTTCGCATCCTGTTCAACAGCCAGTTCGGCATGTTGAACCAGGTGATCGAGTTCTTCGGCGTAGACGGCCCGTCCTGGCTCGCCGACCCCGGTCTGGCGATGGTCGTCGTGATCTTCACCCAGGTATGGACCGACCTCCCGCTCACGATCCTCCTCCTGCTCGGCGGGCTGATGACCGTCGACAAGTCATATCTCGATGCCAGCCTGGTCGATGGGGCTACCGGGTGGAAACGGGCCAGGCACGTCACCATCCCCCTGCTGGCACCACAGATCCTGATCAGCACGGTATGGCTCAGTTACTCCACGCTCACCGGTCTCGGTGTGGTGCTCGCCCTCACCGGCGGAGGCCCTCTCAAGGCGACCCAGACCATGGCCATGGAGATGTACACGGTCGCCTTCCGCAACCTCGAGTTCAATCAGGCGCTGGCCATAGCCACCTTCATCCTCGTCCTCAACGCTGTTCTCACCGTGGGATATGTCGCCATCGGCCGTCGCTATCAGTATGAGCAATGACTGATCACACGGGCGAACCACCGTTCAGCCGCGCCGTCGCCGACGCGGCACGCGCCGTGGCCGGCAGGGCCCCCGAGTCCCCGAGGAGCCCCGCCGACCGGGTCCGCAGGATCGGCCGAAAGATCCTCTTGGCCGTGCCCCTGTTGGCGCTGGTGATCTGGACCCTCGCACCATTCCTGGTGACCGTCTCGGTGTCGTTGAAGGAACGGGCGGAGGTCTTCGCCGAGCCCGGGCTCATCCCGTCGAGCCCGAGTTTCGAGGCGTACGGGGAGGTCCTGTCCAGCAACAGCTTCACCAGCTCGCTGATGAACAGCTTGATCGTGGGCATCGGCACCACGGTGCTCACCATCGTCATCGGCGTGCCCGCCGCCTATGCATTCGCCCGCTTCAACTTCAGGGGTCGCCACCTCCTGTTGTTGTTCACCCTTCTCCCCCGGCTCGTCCCCAGCCTCGGGCTGATG
>DASWKM010000107.1:0-3249 GCA_036396635.1 Acidimicrobiia bacterium | reverse complement strand
TCAGGGTCTGGGTGAGGTGGACAAGTGTGCCTGGGTGTGCCGGCATTATGCCGAGCACGCCGAGGAGATTCTCGCCGATGAGGCGATCGAGGCCGGACGGACCAGGAGCTATGTCGCCTACCGGCCCCTTGGCGTCGTGCTGGCGGTGATGCCCTGGAACTTTCCTCTGTGGCAGGTCTACCGCTTCCTTGCCCCGGCACTGATGGCGGGTAATGGCGGGTTACTGAAGCATGCGTCCAATGTCACGGGATGCTCCCTCCGGATCGATCGCCTCGTGGTCGAGGCGGGTTTCCCCGATGGGCTGTTTCGATCATTGGTGCTGCCGTCGAGCCGGGTCGGTGAGGTGTTGGACCACTCCGGTGTGGTGGCGGCGACCCTGACCGGGTCGGAGCCGGCAGGTCGGGCGGTGGCGGCGAAGGCCGGGTCACTGCTCAAGAAGACGGTGCTGGAGTTGGGCGGTTCGGACCCCTATTTGGTGCTGGCCGACGCCGACCTCCAACAGTCGGCGGCCGCCTGTGCCACATCTCGGCTGATCAACGGTGGTCAGTCGTGCATCGCGGCGAAGCGATTCATCGTGGAGGCTCCCGTGGTCGAGGAGTTCACCGAGCTGCTCGCTGCAGAGATGGCCCAGGCCGTGATGGGCGACCCTCGTGACCCGAGCACCACCCTTGGACCGATGGCCCGGGTGGACCTCCGCGATGACCTGCATGATCAGGTGGAGCGCTCCGTTGGCGCCGGGGCCAGAGCGATGATGGGCGGGGTGGTCCCAGAAGGGGATGGAGCCTTCTACCTCCCGACTCTGCTCGCCGGCGTCACCGAGGGGATGGCCGCTTATCACGAGGAGACGTTTGGCCCGGTGGCAGCCGTCATCGCCGCCAATGATCTCGATGACGCCGTCCGGATCGCCAACGACACCGAGTTCGGGCTGGGAGCAGCGATCTTCACGGCCGACGCCGAGCTGGGGGAGCGGACAGCCCGTGACCGGCTGCAGGCAGGAGCCTGTTTTGTCAACGCATTCGTGGCTTCTGATCCAAGACTGCCTTTCGGTGGGATCAAGATGAGCGGTTACGGGCGGGAGTTGTCGGATCTGGGCATACGGGAGTTCCTCAACGCCAAGACGGTCGTGGTGGCCTGACCATCGAACCGAATGGCCGTCCGGGCCGTATTGATCGACATGAAACGAATTCGAACGGTGGCCGTGACGGCCACGCTGATGCTCGTCGTCGCCGCCTGCAACGGGGGTGACGCCGACGAGACGACCACGTCGGCGCCCGCAGACACGACCACGACGAGCCGGCAGGAGACTACGAGCACACCGGGCCCGACGACGACCACGCTGGGTGAGACGTCGTCTTCGGCGGGGTCCGGGGGCGACGCCGAGATCCGAATCGCCAACTTCACCTTCCTCGTTGGTGCGTCGATCGAAGTTGGAGACACGGTCAGGGTGACCAACGAGGACCAGATCAGTCACACGTGGACCGCGGTCAATGAGGAATTCGACAGCGGCACGCTCTCTTCGGGGAGTTCGTTCGAGTTCACCTTCGAAGAGGCAGGTGAGTACCAATTCTTCTGCAAGTTCCACCCAACCCAGATGACGGGCTCCATAACGGTCCAGGGCTGATCCATCCCTCGTGTTGGCGGCATCGTCACGGATTCGATGGTGGTTCAACGCCAGGGCTCTGGCACAATCACCTGGATGGATCGTGGTGTGCTCGAGCAGTTCAGGGATGGCGACGCCCTCGCGGTCAAGGCCGTCTACGACGAGTTCGGGGGTGCGGTCTACGCACTGTCGTTGAGCGTGATCGGCGATCGCGACCTCGCCGCCGATTCGACCCAACTGACCTTTCTCAAAGCGTGGCGGGCGGCTTCGACCTACGACCCGCAACGGGAGATCTCCCCGTGGCTATACGCCATCGCCCGACGAACCGCGATCGACATCTATCGGAAGCGCGCCCGTGAGGTCGTCAGTGAGGACATCGAGATCGTGACGATGCCGCCGGGATTGGACACCGCCTGGGAGGTATTCGAGGTGAGGGCGGCTCTCGACCGTCTGCCCGATGACGAGCGCTCGATCGTCAAGTTGAGCCACCTGCACGGCTACAGCCATGCCGAGATCGGGGACCGACTCGGCATTCCCATCGGGACGGTGAAGTCGAGGTCGCACCGGGCCCATCAGCGTCTGGCCGAGATGTTGAGACACGTGGTGGACACATGAGTCGGGAAAACCGGCTCGAGACACTGCTCGGTCGCCCTGAGACCTGGGCCGAGCCGCCTGCCGAGGTCGAGACGCGGATCCTGGCGGGTGTGGCCGGGTCCGCCCGGCCCACCGTCTCGACATCGGGTCCCGTTCGACGCCGGGTCTGGCAGGTTGCCGCCGTCATCTCCACGGTGGCAGCTGCGGTGGCGACGATTTTCGCATTCGGTTTGGTGGGTGAGGATGACGCCGACGCCACCGTCTTCAGCGTGAGCGCCACCGGCGAGACTCCTGGTCTCGAAGGCACGGCCTCGGTCGGTGCCGCCGAGGCAGGATGGTGGATCCGGCTCGATGTGTTGGGGTTGCCACCCGCCCCGTCAAGCTCTTATTACGAGGGTTGGGTGTCGAACTCCACCGACACGGTGAGCATCGGGACGTTCCACATGCGGGAGGCAGGCGGCGTTGCGCTTTGGTCGGGTGTCGACCTCTACGAGTACCAAGCTCTCTTCGTCACGTTGCAGGAGGAGGGCGGCGGGCATGATCCGAGTGACCTGGTCATGCTCACCAGTGATTTCGCCGGCCTCCAACGCGGCGGGCCCGGCGATTAAACGCGAACCGATCGACCTCCCCGTCCGTATTGCTTAGTGGCCCGTCCCATAAATACTTGTGGCGTATCTTCGGCCTCGACGCCCCTGGCTGCGTCGAAGTGCTCGCCGCAGCTCCCCGGCTGCGACTGCGCGCTTCTCCTTGCCAGATGACGCCGTTGACTCGGAGATACGCGCACACTATTCATGCGACAGGCCACTAGTGACGACCAAGACAGGAAGGCACGTTATGAGCAAGCTCGAGGCGAACAGATCCCTCATCGGATATCTGGCCGCGTTTGCGGTCGTGGTGACTTTGGCGTTACCTGCCCTGGGTGGCGGGCGGCCACTGAGCGCCGTGCTGTCGGGTGACAATGAGAACCCGCCATCAGGCTCCGCGGCTACGGGGACCGCCGAAGTCACCTTGAATCAGGGGCTTGGTGAGGTCTGTGTGGATATCCAGTCCAGCGG
>DASWKM010000106.1:0-23426 GCA_036396635.1 Acidimicrobiia bacterium | reverse complement strand
GCCGAAATCGTGTCTTTCTCGCGTTTTGGGCGAGGGCGTCGGCGAATCCATCGATGTCCTTCAGCTCGACGAGGATCTGCTCGCCCTCGGCCGCGACGCGATAACCGGTCGGAATCGGCTCGATGTGGATGTCCGCCAGGGCCCATTCTCCAATATGGGTGGAGCCGGCTTCGATGCTCATCCTGCCATCGGCGATCTCGACGGTCGCGGGCAAGCCTCGAACGTCACCTATGGCGCGCAGGGATGCGGTGAACGTGCCCATCCGGGTGTTTATCGGGACAAAAGAGGACGACCTTATGAGTTTATGTGAACAACTCATCCCAGCTGGTGACGGTGCCAACTGCTATCAGGATGAAGAAGACGATGAAGGCGATGACGCCGATGATCAGGAAGATCGTGCCGATGATCCCCAGTATTCGCCCGGCGTTGGCGGTGCCCCGATTCTCGGGTGCCCGACGCCCTGAGTCGATGGCTGCCAACTCCTTGTTGCCCATGGACCATGCGAATGGAGCGAGTACTGCGCAGATGACGAGGCCGAGAATGCCCAGGACCAGGATGGTGGTGGCCTGACTCGCCTCCGGATATCCCATGGACTCGCGGGGGAACTCTGGCTGTGACATGCCGGCCGAGTATCGCAGATCCGAGACATACCTGCGCCGGCGGTAGCCTGATCGGGCCGTGAGCCATCCGAGATACCTCGACTTCGACCGCGCCGACTGGGCCAGTCTGAGAGGGCGGACACCGCTCACACTCACTCAGGCCGAGGTGGAGAAGATTCGGGGCATCAACGTCAATCTGGACCTCGACATGGTCGAAGACACCTTCCTTCCCCTGTCGCGTTTGCTCAATCTGTATGTCCAGGGAAGCCAGCTCCTCTCGTCGGTCACCGACACGTTCCTCGGCACCCAGCCCCAACCTCGCCCTTTCGTCATCGGTGTCGCCGGATCGGTGGCGGTGGGCAAGTCCACGATCGCCCGTGTGTTGGAGGCGCTGCTCGCTCGTTGGCCTCATCATCCCAAGGTGGACTTGCTGACCACCGACGGATTCCTCTACCCCAACAGGGTTCTGGAGGATCGGGGAATCATGGATCGCAAGGGGTTCCCCGAGAGTTACGACCGGGCGGCGCTGCTCGAGTTCGTGGCCAGGGCCAAATCGGGAGAGGACCATCTAGAGGTCCCCATCTACTCCCACATCCGCTATGACATCTTCGAGGGCAAGAATCGGGTCGTCAGCCTTCCCGACATCCTCATCATCGAGGGTCTCAATGTGCTGCAGGCGGGTGATTCGGGCGCATTCGTGTCGGATTACTTCGACTTCTCCGTCTTCGTCGACGCCGAGATCGAAGACATCCGCAGCTGGTACATCGAGCGTTTCCTCACCCTGAAGGAGACGGCGTTCACTCAGCCCGACGCCTTCTTCAGCCGCTACACCGAGTTGAGCAGAGCCGAGGCCATCGACATCGCCCAAGACATTTGGGAGCGGATCAACGAGGTCAATCTCACAGAGAACATCCTCCCGACACGTGACCGGGCCTCCCTGATCCTCGAAAAGGCCCGGGATCACTCGGTGAAACGGGTCCGCCTACGCCGCTGACGCGGTGCGGGCTCTGACCTCGTAGAGGTTCCACGAACCGGGCACACCCTTTAGGTCGAAGCGCCCGCAATCGGTGAACTCGACGTTGGAGCCGATCACCAAGTCTCTGACTGTCCCCGAAACCATCACCCCTCCCGTCTCGGCGGCGGCCATGACCCTTGCCCCGATGTGCATGGCCATCCCACCCGCCTCGCCGTCTCTGGTCTCGATCTCACCGGTGTGGATACCGACTCTCACCCGCAGGCCGATGGCCTCGAGCTGGAGCACCATGGCAAGTGCACACTGGATGGCGCGGTGGGGCCCATCGAAAGTCGCCACGAAGCCATCGCCCGTCATCGATACCTCCACGCCACGGAATCGCTCCAACTCTGATCTGACTATTCGATTGTGCTCGCTCATAAGGTCGAGCCAGCGTTCATCACCGGTGTCTGCGGCCAGGGTCGTAGAGTCGACGATGTCACTGAAGAGGACCGTCGCCAGCATCCTGTTGGTTCGCACCTGACTCTTGTGCCCCGTGACGAAGGTGTCGATCGCATCGAGGATCGGACCGGTGTCGCCCGCGTGAAACGGAAGTGTGTCCTCGCCCTCAACGATCTCGAGACGTGCGCCCGGGATGTGCTCGGCGAGATAACGCCCGAAGTCGAGCCGATGGAATCTCGCATCGCGCTTGTGGATGACGAGGGTGTGTGCCTGGATCGAGGGCAACACCCAGCGAATGTCTGTCTGGGCGATCCACTCAACGGCGTTGCGTGCCACGCTCGGGGGCATCGCCTGACGTTGGAAACGCGGATACCAGGCCCGAAACCGGGGGTCGGCATATGCCGAGGGGGCGGTGAGCGACAGTGTGTCGGCATTGACTCCGTAGCTCTCCTTCCATCCGTCCGAGAAGGCTTGGATCACGTGAGGAGGGGCCCCGATTGGGTAGTCGTCGGCGCGGGCCAAACGTGGGCATGAGTTGACCAGGATCAGCGTGGGGAATCGCTCCGGATAGGAGGCGGCGAGCACACAGGCCAAAGTGCCCCCCTCGGTGTCACCGATCAGCACCGCTTCTGTGGACTCATTGGCATCGAGGACGGCGCTGACGTCATCGAGCGTGTCCTCGACCGGGTCGATATACCCACGTGCGGAGTGATCGGAAACACCGGATCCACGTTTGTCGATCAGAAAGACGCGCCCGATCGTCGCCATCCGATCGAGGTAGCGCACGGCGGACGGCTCATCCCAGAACATGTCGATGTTGGTCACCCAGTTTGTGAGGAACACGACGTCGGGTCGCTCGCGGCCAAAGACCTGATAGCCAACGAACCCCTTGGGGGTCTCGACGAAGCGGGTCTCGGGTCTCCCGACGGATCCGGGCATCGGGCAAAGATATCCAAAGTCAGCCCGTTACCCTGCTCGATCGTGAAGATGCTCACCAGGGCCGGTCGTGCCGCCATGTTCGATCGCAAGGCCTTCACCGAGGCCTTCTTCGACGACGACGCGATGGCGGACGGTGCAATCGTGGTGGCCACCGTCGGAGCCCTCACCTACCTCGGGCTCTTGCTCCGGTTGTCTGCCCTCGGCGCCTTCGATCTGGCCGGCCTCTTCCAGGTCGTCATCGCCTCGGTTGCCTCCTGGCTCATCCTCGGCTTCGCGACTTGGTTCGCCGCCACGCGGATATTCAAGTCATCAGGTAGGTCCCAGACCCTCATCGCAATGCACGGGCTCGCCGTGCTCCCGTTGCTGGCTGAGATCTTTGGTGCGCCGTTCTCCTGGGCCGGCCTCGTGTGGTACCTGGCGATCTTGTTGATCGCCTCCAAGGAGGCGACGGATCTTCCCTTCAAACATGCCGGGGTATCGGTTCTGATCGGCTTCGCCGCCGCTGCCCTGGTTCGTGCGATCCTCAGGGTCCCTTTTGCCCTGCTCAGCGGCGCCTTCTTCTGACGGTGCCCACCTATCGTCTCGACCTCGCCTACGACGGGTCGGGCTTCAACGGCTACGCCCGGCAGAGCGGTCAGCCCACCATCCAGGGTGAGCTGGAGACCGCCCTGGAGACGATTCTCAACACGCCCGTCGCCACCTCGGTGGCAGGCAGGACCGACGCAGGTGTCCATGCGCACGGCCAGGTGGTCTCATTCCAACTCGACGCCGAGGTCGATCTCGAACGGCTGCGACGAGCCCTCAACGGGCTGGTGGGACCGGAGATAGCCGTGTTGGCGGCGAGCGAGGTGGGCGGTGACTTCGATGCCCGACACTCTGCGACCTGGCGCCGTTACCGGTACCTGATCAACACTGCTGGCGCTCAGGATCCCCTCACCAGGCACATCACGTGGCACGTCCGGCGACCACTCGATCCGCCCGCCATGACGGCGGCCGCGGTGGCCTTCATCGGTGAGCACGACTTCACCACGTTTTGCCGATCCGTGGTGGGGAGGACCAACGTGCGCCGGGTCACCGAGTTGACCTTGAGGGGCTCCGATGAGCTGATCGAGGTCTGGATGCAGGCAAACGCCTTCTGTCATCAGATGGTTCGGTCCGTGGTGGGTTACCTATACGACGTCGGCCGGGGGTTCTCCGACGGCTCATTGGCCGCCGACGTCATCGAGGCCCGCGACCGGGCCGCAGTGGCCACGGTGGCGCCCCCCCACGGGCTCACCCTCTGGGCCGTCGGCTACGAATCGCGTTCCTAGTGCTGTGGCGATCACATGTGATCATTGGGGCGCGCTCGGAATGTGACGACGACCCAATTGGCCTAGTCTCGTCAGGTCGAATAGCATGTCCGGTGCTTCGTCTCGGAAGCCGTTTCCCCAAACGCTCCCCGTGCTTTCGGCATGCGAGGAACTCTCACAATGACCATCAACAAGACTTACACGCCCAAGCCCGGCGATATCGAGCGTGCCTGGCATCTCGTCGATGCCACCGACCTCCCCCTCGGCCGGTTGGCCTCGGAGGTGGCGCAGGTGCTGCGTGGCAAGCACAAACCGTCCTATGCGCCCCACATGGACACGGGTGACTTCGTTGTCGTTGTCAACGCCGACCAGGTGGCCGTGACTTCGAACAAGAGCCAGACCAAGATCTATTACCGACACTCGGGATACCCGGGCGGCATAAAGGCGGAGAGTTTCGAGTCACTGAAGAAGCGTCGCCCCGAGGCCATCGTGGAGCGTGCCGTGCGTGGCATGCTCCCCAAGAACAAGCTCGGTCGTCAGATGGCTAGGAAGCTCAAGGTCTACGCCGGCTCCGTGCACCCCCATGCCGCTCAGAGCCCACAGCCGCTCGAGCTCAACATCCGAAAGGTCGAATCCTGATGTCCAAACCGCTGATACAGACCACCGGCCGCCGCAAGGAGTCGGTGGCACGTGTCCGTCTTCAGGACGGCTCGGGCCAGGTGACGCTGAACGGCAAGCCTCTGGAGGCGTACTTCGCCACGATGGCCACCCGTATGCGGGTCATGGAGCCCTTGACCCTCACCCAGACTCAGGGTCGCTACGACATCGAGGCCACCCTCGACGGTGGTGGGACGACCGGTCAGGCCGATGCACTCCGCCTCGGCATTTCGCGTGCCCTCATCGGGCTCGATCCCGAGCTACGGCCCGCGCTGAAGAAGGCGGGCATGCTGACTCGGGACTCCAGAGTCGTCGAGCGCAAGAAGTACGGGCTTCGCAAGGCCCGTCGCGCTCCCCAATACACCAAGCGCTAAGTGGATCTTCGTCGTCTCCTGCAAGATGGGAAACCCATCTTTGGGACCGACGGCGTGCGCGGTGAGGCCGGATCCGAGCTCACGGCCGAGCTCGCCATGGACATCGGGCGGGCCGCCGGCTCATACCTTCGAGATGGACCGGTCCTGGTCGGGCAGGACACCAGACGCTCGGGCTCGATGCTCTCCGCGGCACTACAGGCCGGGTTTCATTCGGCGGGTATCGACACGGTCGACGTCGGCGTGCTGCCCAGCGGAGGCATCTCATACCTGACGTCGACCGGTGGAGCGACGATGGGTGCGATCGTCTCGGCGTCGCACAACCCTGCCGACGACAACGGCATAAAGCTGCTCTCATCGAGGGGGACCAAGCTGTCGGATGAGGTGGAGCGGGAGCTGGAAGGCCGAATGCGCGCCTCGGGGAGAAACGTCGCCGTTGGCTCTGCCATCGGATACAGGCATGTGGACTCCGAGGGTTATCACCGTTACCTGGGCCATCTCGTCAGCGCCTCCCGCTACTCGTTGAACGGCCTCGAGCTCGTTCTCGACTGTGCCAATGGATCCGCGTACAAGGCCGCGCCCGAGCTCTTCGAGCGGCTGAGCGCCGTGGTCAAGGTCTTCCATGCCGAGCCCAACGGGCGCAACATCAACGATGGCTGTGGCGCGACTCATCCCGAGTTCCTGTCCAAGCACGCCGGTGGGCACATCGGGTTCGCCTTCGACGGCGATGCGGACCGTCTGATCGCTGTCGACGAGGATGGTGAGATAGCCAATGGCGACGTGGTCATGGCCATCATCGCCAGGCACCTCAAGGCCCAGGGACGTCTCAAGCAGAACCTGGTCGTGGCGACGGTCATGTCGAATCTCGGGTTCAGGAAATCGATGGCCGAGGCCGAGATCGAGGTGGTGGAGACACCGGTGGGCGACCGGTATGTCATGGAGGCTTTGATCGAGCGTAAGGGTCTGCTCGGGGGTGAGCAGTCCGGCCACATCATCTTCGCCGACGTCGCTCACACCGGGGACGGCCTGCTGACCGCGGTTCAGCTGCTCAACGTCGTGGCGGGCACCGGCAAGGAGCTGCGCGATCTACGTGCCGAGGCGATCACCGAGTTCCCCCAGGTGCTGGTCAACGTGGAGATCGACCGATCCGTCGACGTCGCGGCGATCGCATCGCTCTGGGACGAGGTCTCCATGGTCGAAGAGGAACTGGGTGACCTGGGAAGAGTTCTGGTCAGACCTTCAGGGACCGAGCCGCTGATCCGAATCATGGTGGAGGCACCTTCCAAAGAGACGGCCAAGAGGTACGCTGACCGTCTTGCGGCAGTGACCAAGGAATCGACAAGGAAGTGAGCATCGGATAGACCTGTGTGACAACAAGACGTAGCGCCTGGCCTCGCGATTCTGTGAGGTGACGAGGAGGAAGGTCATCGAGATATTCGGCGGATGCCTTCCCGGCCGGCCACGGCCGTGATGTTCGGGAGCAAAACCCGGGAGCGATCCCGGAACAGAGACCCGGACGATGGGCCCGACATCAAGGTGTCGGCTTGTCGCACGCGATCCCTCCCCGCTCGGAAAGGAAAACATCTATGTGCGGAATCGTTGGCTACGTCGGGCCCAGGCCTGTCATCGACGTGCTGGTCTCGGGTCTTGCCCGTCTCGAGTATCGGGGCTACGACTCTGCGGGGGTAGCCCTGAACCAGGGCGACAAGCTGAAGCTGATCAAGACAGCCGGCCGGATCACCGATCTCGAGGCGCTGGTGAGCGCGGCAGGACCATTGGAGGCCTTCTCGGGGATCGGTCACACTCGTTGGGCTACCCACGGCGCACCAAACACGGTCAACGCCCATCCCCATGTCGATGCGTTCGGCGAAGTGGTGGTGGTCCACAACGGGATAATCGAGAACTGGGTCGACCTCAAGAAGAAGCTCGTCGAGACGGGACACGTTTTCCAGAGCTCCACGGACACGGAGGTGGTCGCCCACATGATCGGCGACCTCTCCGACCTGCCCCTGGTCGAGGCGGTTCGAGATGTGATGAACCACGCCGAGGGTGCTCTCGCCCTGGCGGTCATGCGTCGCTCCGATCCTGATGTGATAGTCGGTGCCCGCCGGGGCTCCCCGCTGGTGGTCGGGCGCGGAGACGGTGAGAACTTCCTCGCATCGGACATCCCGGCGTTTCTCGAGCACACTCGGGAGATGGTGATCATCGACGATGACAGGGTCGTCGAGGTGAGTTCGACCTCGGTCAGGGTCTTCGACCTCGACGGCAATGAGATCGAGCCGGAGCATCGCAAGATCGAGTGGGACTTCGAGGCTGCGGAGAAGGGCGGGTTCCCCACCTTCATGCTCAAAGAGATCCATGAGCAGCCCCATGCCATAACCGACACCCTCGCCGGTCGCGTGTCGGGCACGGGTCGAGTCGTGCTCGATGAGCTCGAGATCGACAACGCACTGCTTCGTACCATCGACAAGGTGTTTGTCGTTGCCTGCGGAACTTCCTTTCACGCGGCCATGATGGCCAAGTACGCCATCGAGCGGTGGACCCGGCTCCCCGTCGAGATCGACATCGCATCGGAGTTCCGGTATCGGGACCCGGTTCTCGACGCTCGATCCCTCGTCATCGGAATCAGCCAGTCGGGCGAGACGATCGACACCCTGGCGGCGGTCCGTTATGCCAAGGCGCAGGGGGCCAATCTGATCGGTGTCAGCAATGTCATCGACTCGGCCTTGGCCCGTGAGAGCCATGCGGTGCTCTACACCCGGGCCGGTCTCGAGATCGGCGTTGCCGCCACCAAGACGTTCACGACCCAGCTGGTGGCCATGCAGCTTCTCGGCCTCTACCTGGCGCAAGTCCGGGGCACGCTCGACCCGGGCGCAATCGAGTTGCTGGTCAGGGATCTCCAGAAGCTCCCCAGCCACGTGGAGAAGGTGCTGTCGACGTCGGCTGAGATCGAGCAACTGTCGAGACTCTGGCCCGATACCCGCGATTTCTTCTTCCTCGGCCGCTCGGGCGACTTCCCGGTGGCGATGGAAGGCGCCCTGAAGCTCAAGGAGATCGCGTACGTGCGCGCCGAGGGCTATGCGGCCGGTGAGATGAAGCACGGTCCCATTGCCCTGATCGAGAAGGGGGTCGTGGTGGTGGGAGTGGCCACCGACAGCCACGTCCGGTCCAAGACACTCTCCAACATGGAGGAGATGAAGGCGCGTGGGGGGACGATCGTCCTGGTGGCAGAGGATGGCCACGACGTGGGCGGTGTGGCCGACCACGTGATCAGGGTGCCGGCCGGCCCGGACCTGTTGTGCACGGTCACGGCGGTGATACCGCTGCAGCTGTTGGCGTATTACATCGCGACTGCGCGCGGCCTCGACGTCGACAAGCCAAGGAACCTGGCCAAGACGGTGACGGTGGAGTAGGGGCTTTTGACCCACAGTGACAGCGGTCAAGTGGTCTGAATGAGTGTGGCGATCAGCCCCATGGGCGAATTTCGCGCTCTAGACTGGCTACAACGTCCAGCTGTCAACTATTCCCCCGGCCTCCCAGTGGTGCCCCAAATGATATCGCCCCCCGATATCCCCCACTAATCGGCCGGGGGAATCTTCTGCCCCATATGAGCTGGTGGTCCACAGCCGAAGTCGTGCATACCGTGAGTGTAATTACAAGATTTGCATTATAGGTTTTCTTCGAACCCGACAAGCGGCCACGCTCGGACTTGCTACCTCGGCACGCCCATCGCACCACACACCCACGGTACGGTGGGATTCCCCCAGGAACGAGCCCCAGGATTGTGCGGGTGAGGAGCCGGCACTAGCCTTCCGATGCAGGAGGAGGCGTGGCTACTTTCAAAGGGCGGCTCTGGCTTGTACCGGATCGGGTCAGCGAGGTGAGTGTCGAGATCCACGTTGACGAGGAACGAATAAAGCTCACGTCGAATAAGACTGTCATTGGGGACTGGCCATTCTCCGATGTCAACATCGAGTCGCGCGACCACGACATCCACATCTTCGTCGAGGGAGAAGAGTTGGTCGTCTGGTCACATGACCCCGGTTTTGCTCCCGTTCTGCTGAGAGAGAGATCTGCCGATCCCCAAACCTCTGCGGTGTCCCGAGCCTCGTCGGGTCGCGGAGCCCACTCTCGATCGCGAATCCGACGACGGCGGCGTACCCGGCGGAGAAGACTGCGGTAGAGATTGTCCGTCTGCAGGTTGAGCGTTGACCGATCCGATCTGATCGCACGCGTGGTCGGGCGGTTTGTTTCTAGTCGAGGAACTCCACCATCTCCCGGGCGTACCTGATGGCTTCTCCGCTCGGTTTGTGTTGCCCGAGCATTCCTATGAGCAGAGACAGAAAGCCCTTGGCTTGAGAGATGTCGACTTGGTCTGGAGGCCGATGTTCCTCCAGCCACCACGCCCAGCTGTCCTGGCGCAGCCACTTGGTCTGTGCCCCAAATGCTCGCAGCCATGCCTCCGTGGGGCTGTGTGCCATCTCATTCGGTCCAAGGGCCTTCTCCCAGGTCTCGAAAAACAGATCGAGCTCTGAACTGTCGGGCATGGCTTGGCGGGGGGTCCGGAGAGGCTTGGCCATATTCTTCCATCTGAGTCTACGAAGCAGACGAGGGCTGTGCAGAACGGGTCTTCGTGACGTTGTGGCTCACGAATCCCAGCGATTGCGCTTCTGTCACCAGGAGACTCAGAGGATGTTCTCTTGGAGATCGAATGTGACCTCGTGAATCAAGCCCCACGATCGACTGCGGTCTGGCCGTCCAACACCTCTTTCAGGAGACTTCGGTAGGCACCTCGTATCCTCTCGGGAGACCATGACTCCAGGTTCAGCTCGGCATGAGCAGCTGGCCTGGCCAGCTGTTCTGTGACGGCTTGTACTGCCGCGTCGACATCACCCAACTCAACGACCGTGCCCTGGGCGCCGAGCGCCAACACCTCTCTGACGCCGTCGACGTCAAAGGCAACGAAGGGTGTGTCAACCGCTGCAGCCTGTACGAGGACCTGTGGAAGGCCTTCGACGGAACTCAAGAGGATCAGCGTGTCAGAGGCTCTCATCAATGGCCCGACGCCCGTCACATAGCCGGTCAACGTGCAATGAGACCCAAGACCTTCGCTCTCGATCTCCCGCTCCAGCTGAGACCGAAGAGGGCCATCACCGACAATCAGGAGATGGGGGAGGAGACCGTTTGCTGACATCTCATGGGTCAATCGGAGTACACGGGGCAGCATCATCACATTCTTTCGGGCTTCCAGACTTCCGACGTGGATCACCCATGGCCTGTCGGCCGGCGCCCCATATTGGCGAGCGAGCGTCTGCTTCAGCTCCTGTTTGGGCTCGTCGATCCTGGGTATCGGTACACCTGAGCGGATCAGGTGGAGTTTGTCGTCGGGCACGCCGGCATCGCGATATCGGCCCATCAGATCGCTGCCGACCCCGGAATAAGCGGCGGTGTAGGAAGCGAGGCGCTTCTCCAGCCATCTGAAGACCGCGCTTTGTACCTTCGAGTATCCGGGCCCGAAGCTGGCCATCGACAGCGAGTGCACGGCGGGGACCCGCCCGGCGAATCGGGATGCAATGCGCCCCAGAGCTCCGGCCTTGGATTGGTGCGTGAAAACAATGTCGGGTTGGCGCTCCCGTATCACACGGATGAGACGAGTCAGGGCAATGGCGTCCGAGTAGGGGCTTGGCTGCCTTATCAATCGCGACTCGACCAAGACGTCTTCCACCGGGAGGTCGCTCTTGGCGAGACCCAAATCTGACTCTGGTCCGACGATGAGGTCGTGGGCGAACTCGTCGAGCGAATGCATCGCATCTGAGATCCGCCGCTCGGAGCCACCCCTGAGGTAGCGGGTGGCGATGTGCAGAATGCGGGCCCTTGCTGGCGCTTCCTGGCTCATGACGTTCTATTCGTCTCTTGTGGCTCTGGGATCGATGTCGGTCCGATTCCGATGAGCCCGGTGAACCCGAGCGGAGTCTCTGCAGCTGGTCTTGGCCTCGATGGCCTCGTCGGGCGCGTTGCCGCCAAACCCTGGCGTCTGTGACGGAAATCAACGAGCCCAGTCCATGTATCCCTGCGCATGTTGCCTCTCGTGCCTCATCTGGCGGGGAGACCAACGAGGGCACCCCCACCCCTCTACCCAGTGCCGATCGCACTCTCGGTGGTCGTCGACCATAGCGCACGTATTCGACCTGTGGAGAGACACTCGGAGCGGGCCGCAGATTTCGCTCACAAGGAATCGTGTTGCGGGCGGGGCTATTCGACCTACGGTGCTGAACCATCTGGCGAGCTGATCGACGAACTTCGAGAGCGACCGGGGTCCGTGACCGGTTCGGGTTGTTGTCGCACGGGCGCCTCGAGGCAAAGCGAGGCAGCAACTCCTGAAAGTCGCACCGATATACACCAACCTGCACGATGCCGTGTCTTCGCATTCCCCGAGCGTTGACTACCGTGCTGGGGGATGGCAGCAGATGGAGGGGCCCTCACCGGGCGGCATGTATTCGGCGTCACGCGTCATCCGGTTGTGACCGATCGCTCGATCGACGGTCAGGCTTCCCTGCGATGAGAGCCCGGCTCGGTCATCGCTTGAATCCGATCGACGTCCTCGTTTTCGCCGCAGTCTTCGCAACCGGGTTCCTCGTGCCATCATTCGGTCCCGGCTTCGTGATTGCCGACGTTTTCATCCTCGCCATCATCTCCGTTTGGGTCGCCACGATCCCGCGCGGTGAGCCGAGGGGCGTCGTTCCACGAGTTCTCCCACCTCTCATACTCATCTTCATAGGGTCCCTATTTGGAACTATGGAGGTTGGCGTCAAGTCGTGGATCGTCTCCGACCTGATCAAGGATGTTGGGTCCTTTGCCTCGTTCCTGGCAATGGTGACGATTCTCCGGTTCGGTGACGACACCACAATGCGAGCGGTGGGATGGGGGGCCGGGCTGTCGACGATCATGGTCACGGTGTTCCTGCTTCTGGAGGCGGGGACTCGAGCACAGGGCTTCTTCCCCAATCCCAACGTTGCAGCCCATTTCCTGGTGACGAATCTGGTCGTGATGACCATGGCTCCGCTCTCGCGAAGGTTCCGCTACATCGTGATCGGCATCGGGGTGGCGGGTCTGCTCGCTGCCGGGTCTTTCGGCTCTGTGATCATGGCTGTAGGGGCATTCGGCTACCTGCTCGTCACGATGTCCTCGGTGAAGAGACGGCAGATGATCAAGAAGTTCGGTGCGGCTGCCAGTGTGATCCTCGCTCTGGTCCTCCTCTCCGGGAGTATGCAGGCGGCCACGCAGGGCGCCGACTTGGGGTTCAACGAGCGACATTTCGAGCGCAGTTCCGAGGGACGCCTGGCCAGGTGGACTCAGGCCTTCCAGGTGGCCGTGGAGCACCCTCTCGGTGTCGGACCAGGAAGTAATGCAGGTCTTGGGCTATTGCCCGGAGACCAGGAGGCCCATAACGAGTTTCTGGCCTATCTGACCGAGCGGAGCCTCATCGGGTTGATCGGTCTGATACTCCTCTACCTGGCCATTTGGAGGCTCGGACCGAGGGGAGGTGTGACCAGGGCCCTGGTCATCGGCTTCGCCCTCCAATCGTTGGTCCGAGAGACCCTTCACTACCGCCATCTCTGGCTCCTGCTCGCATTCGCTCTCGTCCTGGACGAAACCGCCGATGAGCAGCAAGTCGGTGCCTCGGCCACCGTCGCCTTGAGACACGTGTGACCCTTCCACCAGACTCGATGGGCCAACGGTCCGTCGAAGGCTTCCTCTGGTCGGGATCGGCGGTGGGCGCTCAGGCCTTTGGGCAGATCGCGGTGCTCGCCTTGTTGGCCCGATTCCTCACCGCAGTGGAATTCGGGGTTGTAAGCGCAGCTTTGGTCGTTATCGGCTTGGTTAGGATCCTCACGGAAGCCATCGTGGGGCCAGCGGTGACACAGCGCCCTGATCTCACGGTCGATCATCAGAAGAGCGCCTTCGCCTTGTCTCTCTACATCGGCCTCGCAGCCGGTGTGATCATGTTCGTGAGTGCGGAAGGCATTGCCAGCCTGTTCGCGATTCCCGAGCTGGTCCCCGTGGTCCGTGCCCTGGCGCCGATGTTTCTCCTCGAGTCTTTGGGGACAGTCCCGGCCGCGCTGCTTCAACGGGACCTCGCCTTCTCTCGTCTGAGTATCGTCGAGATGATCTCGTTTCTGGTCGGGTACTCGGCTGTAGGGGTGATCCTCGCCCTACTCGGAGCCGGTATCTGGGCTCTCGTCGCGGCTCAGCTTGGGTTCTCGGTGGTCAAGTCTGGGATGCTGCTGGTGCGGCGTCCCCACCCCAAGGGCCTTCTCCTCTCCCGTCGAGCATCTCGGGAGATCCTCTACTTTGGGGGTGGGCACATGTCGGCGAGGTTCCTGAACTATCTCGCCATCCAAGGTGATTACTTCGTCGTCGGCAGGTGGATGTCTGCCGAAAGCCTGGGATTCTACGGACGCGCTTACCAGTTGGCCTTGAGGCCTTCGGTATTGCTTGGGATCGCCCTCGACAGAGTGATATTTCCCGTGATGGCCACGGTTCAGGGCGACTTGGAGCGGTTGAGGAGGGTCTACAGGCGTTCGGTTTCTCTCGTGGCTTCGCTCACCGCTCCATTGAGCGCGTTGGGGGTGATTCTGGGCTCCGAATTGGTTTTGCTTGTGTTGGGCCCTGGTTGGGAGGAAGTGAACGTACCCTTCAAGGTGTTCGCCGCTGGGCTCCTCTTCAGGACCGGTTACAAGCCGTCCGATTCCCTCGCCAAGGCGACGGGGATCGTCTACCAGCGAGCTCGACGGCAAGCCGTCTATGCCATCATTGTCTTCCCTTTAGCCCTGGTCGGGACCCGTTGGGGCCTGCCTGGTGTGTCGTACGGCGTGTTGGCCGCCATCGTCATCAACTACTTGATGATGGCCCAGCTCAGTGTTCGTCAGATCGAGATGACGTGGAAGGATTTCGCCACGGCGCACCTCCGCGGATTCGCCACGGCCGTAATGGCCGCTGCGGTGGTCTTGCCGACCTCTGCGCTCATGCGAAGCGTGGGAGCCGGGTCATTCCAGGTGTTGTTCGGCTCCCTCGGCACCCTTGTCGTGCTGGTCGGGCCGGCGGTGGTCCTATGGCCCAGGGCTGTTCTCGGCCCCGATGTCCTGTGGTTCCGGGATCGTGTGAAGTCACGCGCCGGCAGGAGGACGTCACCGAAGAGCCCGTGAGGATGCTCCAAGAGCCCGTCGCTGTCGCTCCCAACCTGGCTGGCCACGTCTCACGTCAGTCGTAGCGGCCGAATCTCGCTTTCCATTGCGCCACGGCATTGTCCCAGACGGACCTGTCGGTGGTGACCGTGAAGCAATCGGGCAGTGGATCCGGGAACTCACCCTCCCCGAGCCAAACGATGATGTTGTTTGAGCACGAGGCGAGAATCCCGTCGGGCACCCGTAGGTCCCCGCTGGCTGGGAGTTGGTCCACCCTCAGGATGTTGTCGTGGAAGGCCAGCTGTGGCCCCAGCCCGTTCTTGTCCCACTTGAAGAACCGACCATGACCCGGTGCTTCGCCCTTGTATACGGTCGGCATGGGCTGAAGCCGGATCAGAGAACGTCTGACGATCCAGACGTTGTCGCGCCCGTCCGATTGCGTGTCTCCGGAATGTCTCCGTGCGCTAAGGGCCGTGTAACAGCCATCCAAAAGTGAGTCTTCGAGGATGCCGGCATGTAGCCGGTCGTTTTCAATGCAATCGTCACGTATGTACGACAGGTGTGCCTGTCGGATGACGAAGCCCTGGGCGTTGTCGGTGATGTTGATGGCGTCCCCGTAGTTGTGCACTCGAACGCCCAGGCCGAGAAAGTCTGGAAGAGAGATGCTGAAGCCTGCGGTGTCGTGCATGCGGTCCCATGAGTCGGTGTCCGGATAGCTGCCTCGGATGTTTCCGCCGAACCAGCACCCCCTCTCTCCGCCTCCGAGCCGAACCGGATAGTCATGCACACCGAGCCACGATGCCCCGGTGCTGTCGATGATGCTCTCTGCTTCCAGGTGCATCTCCTTGTACTGCTCAGACTGCGCTCCACTGAGGACCCGAGTTGCCTGATTCACCGTGCAGGCCGCCGGGGAGCTCTCGACGGTCGTCGTTGTCGTGGTGGTTGTGGGTTTCGGTGCGATCGTGGATGTGCCGTCGGTGCCCTGTCCCGAACCAGTGGTGCTGGTCGTGATCTCGGTTGCAGATAGCGTCGCGCGGGTGTCGGACACCGCTGGGGTCGAGGAAGCCTGGCCCTCGGTTTGGGCGGTGTCGTCATTGGCGACTGGTACGTGTGTGCCGGGTTCCCCACTGGGTGATGCACCGTTGGATGCCGAAGTGGTCTCGACGCCAATGCGTCCTTCCATGGCCAAGAGGAATCTCCCGGATGCCCCAAGAGACAGGAGAAGCACGCCAACCAAGAACCAACGCATGGCTTCCTTCCTCCTTTGCAGGCAGAATCACCTGATCGACATGGCCGCCTTGAGGCTCATCGGGCTCCTTCTGCAGGTCGACCCGGCGGTTCGCGTCGCTCTTCGCCGATCTTAGAATCGAAAAACCCGATGGCGCGTCGGGCCCATCCTTATTACTCTAAGGGACCAGTAACCACTATGGGTGAATATGGGGGGGTGTGCGGAAGTGGCTGGGGAGCCAAGGACCATAGAGGGTTTCGACGACGTGTTCGGCGGGTCGAGCCGGCGACTAGGCATGGCAGGGTGTGCGGACCATGTCAGCCGTTTCCAGGTGGTCCCGGGTACCGCCTATCATCCGAGCCGGGCACACTGGAATCAAAGGCTTTGAAGTGGCGGACAGGGGGCGAATACGGGATGTCGGGTGAACTGAAACCACCGATAATCATCTTCGGTAACACGCGTTCGGGCACCACCGTGGTTCAGAAACTGATCGCCGGCCATCCGGATGTCGTGGCCTGGTACGAGCCCAGGAATCTGTGGCAGTATGCCGATCCGGCCAGATCGCATGACGATTTCGACGAGAGCGACGCCACGGACAAGGTCAAGAGGTACATAAGGCGGCAGTTCCTCAGGTACCAGAAGCGCAACGGGAATCGAGTCGTGGTCGAGAAGACCCCGGTGAATGTTCTGAGGATCCCGTATGTGCGGGCTGTGTTCCCCGAAGCAAGGTACATCTACATCGTTCGCAGCCCGCTCTCCTTCATCAGCTCGGTGGAGCTCAAGTGGCAACGTCCGGTCACGGTTCGTGGTCTTCTGTGGAGGTTCCGGTCGACGCCGTGGACACAGCTTCATCACTATGTGGTCAAGTACGCCCGACAACTGGTGGACAAGCACATCCTGAGGAGGAAGTACCTATCTGTTTGGGGTCCCCGCTACCGCGGTTTGGAGGAGGATCTCCAGACCGAAGAGATGCTCACGGTGGTTGCCAGGCAGTGGGCGCTTCCCTCGAAGAAGGCAGAAGAGGATCTGTCCCAATTCGCTCCAGGCGCCGTTTTGCGTCTCAGGTACGAGGACGTCGTCGAAGACCCGGTCGTGTACCTGGAGGCCATATGTGCCCACATCGGTCTCGTGGCGACGGACGAGATGCGAAGAATGGCGAACGAGCTCGTGAAGTCCGATCGACAACAGAAGTGGCGGAGGCTCGATCCACTCGACCTCGTGCGCATCTTTCCAGAGATAGAGGGGGAAATGAAGCGACACGGGTACGAGGTCCCTGCTGAGCTCATCGGCGCGATGGACATCGCCGATTCGGCGGGGCCTGAAACACAGGAATCGGGGTGGGCCCACCCACATCCGGATGGTCGAGCATGATCAGGACGAGAATTCGGACCGAATCGTTGGATCCGTCACCGGTGGTGAGGCAGTTGAGCGAACCACTCGACAGATCACGGCTGCAGCTTCTGTGCACCCTGGGACCGGCTTCGCTCAACGAGCGAACCATCCATCGTCTCGAGGACAGCGGCGCGACGCTCTTTCGCGTCAATCTCTCTCACACGAGGCTGGACGATCTCGCCCATGTCATCGCGAGTATCCAAGACGCAACCAACGCTCCGATATGTCTGGACACCGAGGGCGCCCAGATACGCACCGGCGACTTCGCCAACGGTTCGATAACTTTGCGGGAGAACACGATCGTCCACGTCCACGGCAGACGCGTGCCTGCGGACGACAAGAACTTCAACCTCTACCCGATAGACAGCGCGATGCTGCTCGAGGCGGGGGACTTCGTCAGCATCGACTTCAACTCGGTGTTGACCCAGGTCATCTCCAAAGACGGAGACGCCGTCGTGATGAGGGTGCTCCAGGGCGGTTTGGTCGAGCAGAACAAGGGTGTGACCGTCGAGCGCGATATCCCGATGCCTCCCCTCACCACGAAAGATCTATCGGCGATCGAGGTGGCTCGCGAGATGGGTCTCAAGCACTTTGCGTTGTCGTTTGCCAACAGTGGAGAGGACGTGACGACGTTGCGGGCACTGGTCGGCGACGACTCTTTCCTCATATCAAAGATCGAGTCGAGCAAGGGCATGACGAATCTGGAGGAGATCGCTCTGCACTCGGATGCCCTGCTCATAGATCGCGGGGACCTTTCGAGACAGGTGCCGCTCGAGCTTCTACCACAGACTCAGAAGAGCATCATCAAACGGGCCAAGAGCTTCAACCGGCCGGTATATGTGGCCACCAACTTGCTCGAATCGATGGTTTCGGTGGCGACACCGACGCGAGCCGAGGTCAACGACATCTACAACACGCTGTTGGACGGAGCCGACGGCTTGGTGTTGGCGGCAGAGACCGCGATCGGGCAGTATCCGATTCAGTGCGCATCGATGGTCAGCAAGATCATCCGCGGGTTCCAACTCGAGGATCCTCGGGAAGGCCATTTCTACCCCGAGGACGCCGTCTCCCTCCTGACCGCGCCACATGGTGGCCGGCTCGTGCACCGAGAAGCCGAGGCCTTCGATCTCCAAGGCATGGAGGGCTTGTCGCGCCTGATGGTCGATCGGCGCGACCTCATGGACTGTGAGCAGATCGGGTATGGGACATACTCGCCCTTGACCGGGTTCATGGACAGCGACACTTTGGTATCCGTTCTCGAGACCTACCGACTGCCCGGAGGTGAGGTGTGGCCGCTGCCGATCCTCCTGCAGCTGCGACGAGAGGATCCGAGGACTTTCATGCGGGGCGAACGCATCGCCCTGACCGACGATGGTGGGATCGTCCATGCCTTGCTCGACATATCTGAGCTCTTCGAGTACGACCTCGAGCGACTCGCAGCCCAGACCTTTGGAACAACAAGTAGCGATCACCCAGGCGTGGAACGTCTCATGGCGAGGAGCAACACGTTTCTGGCCGGCGAGGTGACGCTGGTTCGACCGGTGCCTTCTCCGCATCGACACTTCCTGCTAACGCCGGCACAGACGAGATTCATCTTCACCCGGTTGGGATGGTCTCAGGTCGTGGGGTTCCACACACGAAATCCGGCACATCGAGGTCACGAGTGGATCCAGCTCGAAGCGCTGGATCGTACCGGAGCCGACGGCCTCTACATCAATCCCGTGGCCAGGCCCGAGAAGCCGGGTGACTTCCTCCCCGAGGCGATCCTGCTGAGTTATCAGACGCTGCTCGAGTTCGGTGTCTATCCGAAGGGCCGCGTGGTCTTGGGGAGCTTCTTCACATACTCGCGGTATGCGGGCCCGCGCGAGGCGGTATTCACGGCCATCTGCCGCAAGAATATGGGTTGCAGTCACTTCATCGTCGGTCGCGACCACACGGGGGTCGGGAACTTCTACTCGAGTGATGCCAATCGATGGCTCTTCGACACCCTGGGCGACATCGGGATCACTCCCGTCTTCTTCGAGACCATCGGGTACAACGTCGCCAGCCGTGGATATGAGATCGATCGGGGACAGGGGCTGACCATGATCTCCGGCACTCAGGTGCGTGAGAGTCTGCGCCGGGGGGAACATCTGCCGGATTGGTTCATGCGTGATCTGGTGCAGGAAGTGCTGCTTGCGGAGTTGGAGAGTGGCCAGCCGCTCTTCTATGAATGACGGAAGGTAGGAGAGATGACGAGGGCGACTTGCCAGCTCGCGAAAAGACCAATGGGAGGGTGGCGTTCATATGAGTAGGGCGGTGGTGACAGGGTGTGCTGGATTCATAGGTTCGCACCTGACGGAGAGACTTCTTTCCGATGGGTGGTCGGTGATCGGCATCGATTGCCTGGCTCCAACTTATGACACGACCAGACGTCGCCAACTGGTCGATCGCATATCGAACGACCGCGATTTCGAGTTCATCGAAGGCAACATCAATGGGGTCGATCTCCGGCCTTTGCTGGAGGGAGCCGACGTTGTGTTTCACCTTGCCGCCAGGCCAGGTGTCAGGGCGTCGTGGGGTGACTTTCGTCAGGCCTCTGAGGCCAATATCCTCGCAACCCAACGGGTCTTGGACGCCTTGATCGACAATCCCGGGGCAAGGCTGGTTTTTGCCTCATCATCATCGGTGTACGGGCGGGCAGAGTCGTTTCCGACGAAGGAGGACACGCCCCTTGCGCCTATCTCCCCTTATGGAGTCACCAAGGCTGCCTGTGAGGCCCTCGTTGGTGCCTACGCAGCGCAGGCCGATCTGAATGTCGCCAGCTTGAGGTACTTCACCGTTTACGGGCCTCGTCAGAGATCAGACATGGCTTTCACGAAATGGATCGGTCATGCCTTGCGGTCGAGGCCATTGCACGTCTATGGCGACGGTTCGGCGATTCGGGACTTCACGTACGTCGATGATGTCGTCGAGGCGACCATAGCATGCGCTATCTGCGAGATCGATGGACACGAGACCTTCAATGTGGCGGGTGGAAGCCCTGCCCGACTGACAGAGGTTCTCGGACTCTTGGAGGAGTTGGTCGGGACGTCGATAAAGGTGGAGTATGTGGATCGCGAGCGAGGGGATCCTCCCCGTACCGGTGGTGACACGTCCAAGCTGTTCGCTTCCACCGGCTGGACGCCCACGTGGACCCTGGAAAAGGGCTTGGCGGTTCAGGTGGCGTGGCTACGCGACGCGCTGGGGCTTTCACCGGTAATGCCGTGAGATCTAGACCCGCCGCACACCGCGACCGAGGTGCTGATCTCTGGCACGCGATGCAGCGAGGAGATGCCGGTTGGTACCGCGGGGAAGTCTTGGCTTCGAGGAGCGCCGAATGGTGAGAGATCTGGCACCCGCACCACAGAGGCTGCTGGCCGATCTAGACGCAGAAGGAATCGTCTACTGCCACTGGAAGAGCAACAGCCACTTGAGCGCGGCCCTCGATGGCCACACGGACCTCGATCTTCTCTTTGACAACGCTCAGATCGGTCTCGTTCACAGGAACCTGGCCGAGAGTGGCTACAAGAGGTTCGTCACGCACCCATCTCGGGCCTATCCGGGTATGGAGGATTATCTGGGCGTGCATCCAGTCACCGGAACTCTGGTCCACTTGCATGTCCATTATCGGCTGGCAATCGGGCAACGGCACATGAAGAACTATCGACTGTCGTGGGAGGACGAGGTTTTGGGCACTCGGACGCTCGACCCAACGGGAGTCTTCACCGCAGAGCCCGGGCATGAGTGGTTGCTTCTCGTGATCAGGGCTGCCATGAAGATACGTGGGCGCGACCGACTCAGATCATTGTTTGGCGCGAAAGCCGTTCCCGCCGAACTCGTCGAAGAGCATCGCTGGCTCGCCTCTCGTGCGGACAAGTCATTACCTGGCCAGATCGCCGCTGATCTCCTTGATGAGCAAACCGCAACCCTTGTCAGTCGTTGTGTCGACTCCGACCTTGGGTTTGGAGAGTTGCTCCGCTTGCGACGCCGATTGAGGCAGGCTCTCAAAGGTCAGCGCGCCTATGACACGTTGGCCGCGAACATCGTGCGGGCACGCCGTGAGATGCGATGGGCCCTGGGCTCAGTGAACCGAAAGTCGGTTCGGCGACCGTACCCTTACGCCCGGAGCCCGGCGGGCGGAGGTCTTGTTCTTGCGCTGATCGGGGGCGATGGATCGGGTAAGTCCACAATCGCGAACGAGCTGTATGGGTGGCTGGAGGGAAAGGTGGACGTCCTTCCGATCTACTTCGGTAGTGGTAAGGGCAGAGCGTCGTGGCTCCGTTTCCCCCTCGATCTCATGAGAAAGGTGCTTCGCCGCTCTCGCCGAGCGACACGAGGTTCCGATGGTACGGCAGTGATGTCGGACGAGCACGGTGCGCTCGTCAGAGCGGTGTGGGCCCTGGTTCTGGCGCGCGAGAAACGACTCAAGATCCGAAAGTCCATCAAGGCGCGGGAGCGAGGTTTCATCGTGATCTGTGATCGTTTCCCGCAGACCCAGGTCTCCGGGATGATCGACGGGACCCTTCTCGATCACTGGATGAGCTCGGAATCCAAGCTCTTGCGCTCTTTGGCGCGGTGGGAGGCGGACTCATACACACTTGCCGACACATACCCACCCGACCTGGTCATTCGTCTCGATGTGACGAGCGAGACGGCGGCGTCCCGGAGACCCGAAGCGCATCGTCCTGTCCTCGACCATCGACGACAGGTGGTTGAGAGCCTGATGTTCAAGAACGCTCGCTTCGGTTTGCGGTCATTGGACGCCAACCGAGACCTCGACGACGTGTTGCTGGATGTGAAGCATGCACTCTGGGAGGCAATATGAGCTCCGACGCGCCTCATGACAGGGGACCGGTGCGTTGACCGAGACACGAGTGCGGCCCCGGGCTCGTGTAGTTCGCCCCCTTGTCGAAGCGGCGACCACATTCAGGGGTCACTGGCTCGCGAAGTCATCCGAACGGTGATCATCGAGTTCTTCGGGATGCCAGGCGCGGGCAAGTCGGTTCTGGCAGAACAGCTCACGTGGGTCCTGTCCGAGCAGGGCGAGCCCGCTCGGCTGATCACTGAAGCGGTGGCACCAGCTGTCGGCGTTCCACGGCGATACGTGAGAAAGGGACTCATGGCGGTGTCCCAAGGGCTACGGCGGCCCTTGGCGGCAAGCAGGGTCCTATTGGCACTTTCGCGGTCGGAGCAGAGCGGAGCATCTCAGGTCTTGCGTCGTTGGCTCGAGCTGATGGTCACGCAGACAATCATGAGGAGAAGCAAGCCTCAAGAAATGGCGATCCTCGACCAGGGTCTGCTCCAGGCGATCTGGTCCATCGGGATTCACGGGAAATACCAGGGGCCAATTGAGACGTTGGCGGCCACATCGAGTGCCTGGCAGTTTCCCGACCTGGTCGTCGTTGTTGAGGTGCCGCTCGCGCAGATAGCGTCGAGGCTCGATGCCAGAACGAGTCGACACAGTCGTCTCCAGCACCTCGACCTTGCGGATCAGAAGCGGCAGCAGGAACGCGGTCGACTGCTGATCCACGCGATTCTCAAGGACGTCGGGTCGTTGGGGCTGAACCGGGATTCAATGGTGATCGTGGAGAACCCGGACGGGGCTTCGGCTATGGAGCTTGCCCAGGGTCTGGCAGCCGAGGCGATCCGGCGGCGCTCACAGTCCTGAACGACGGGGCGCACCCCGACCGGCGAAGGGTGATCGTTGGGCCTTCAGTAGGCGCCGTTGCTGGGCTTGAGCATCACGACGACCGTTTTGGCGATGATCAGCAAGTCTCTGGCCAGGTTCCGGCTGAGTACGTACCGGCGATCGAGGTCGATGCGCTCTTCGTAGGTTGTGTCGTTGCGCCCCGATACCTGCCACAGCCCAGTCAGCCCTGGACGGACACTGAGTATCAGAGGCAGATGTGGCCCGTACCTCTCGGTCTCACCACTCACGAGGGGACGAGGCCCGACGACGCTCATGTCGCCCCTGAGGATGTTCCAGAACTGGGGGAGCTCATCGAGGCTGGTCTTGCGTAGCAACCCACCGATGCGGGTGATGCGAGGATCGTTGGTGAGCTTGTGTTTCTCCTCGAATTCTGCGCGTAGTGCTTCATCGTTGGCGAGCAAGGCATCCAGCACCTCGTCGGCCTTCATCACCATCGTTCGGAACTTGAGACAATGAAATGCACGCCCACCCTTTCCAACGCGTCGATGCCGGTAGATGGCAGGGCCGGGTGATGAGAAACGAACGGCGACCACGATCGCAATCATGATCGGCGCTGACGCGATCAGTGCCAGAAGCGAGAAGATGATGTCGAACAGTCGCCGGCCACCGGCAGCGATACTC
>DASWKM010000105.1:0-5735 GCA_036396635.1 Acidimicrobiia bacterium | reverse complement strand
GACCTCCACATCCCCACCGATGCGGTTGACGATGGTGTGGACGGTATGCAAGCCGAGCCCGGTTCCCGCACCCGGCTCCTTGGTGGTGAAGAAAGGGTCGAAGATGCGGGGCAGCACGTCGTCGGGGATCGGCGGGCCGGTGTTGGCGATCGACACCGCGACGCCGTCGTTCACGGTCTCCGCCCGGATCCGAAGCTCGCCGGTGTTGGCCAGCGCTTGGGCGGCGTTGTCGATGAGGTTGGTCCAGACCTGGTTCAGGTCCCGGCCCGGAGCCTCGATGGCGGGCAGGTCGTCCGCGTAGTCGACGACCACATCCACCCCGTCGAGTTTGTGGCGGAGGAGAAGAAGGGTGTCGTCGATGCCGGTGCGGATGTCGATCTCCTGGATCGGGGCCTGGTCCAAGAATGAGTAACCCTTGACCACTCGCACCAGCTCCGAGATCCGGGACGCCCCGACCCTGACCTCGCGGATGAGCTGTCCGGCGAGGCCGCGAAGACCGACCCACTCGGCCAACGCCGCCGCAGTTTCCCGGGATTGGCCCTCGACCAGGAGGTCGAGGTCCTGGGTGGTCCACCGGTCTCCGGCCAACGAGGCGGCCAGCTCCCAATGGTCGGGCACCCCCAGCCTCTCCAGCCACTCACCAAGCTCGTCCTCGCGATCGGCCCCGGCCAAGGCAGAGCGGGGCGTCTCGCCCGTAGGCCCAGTCAGTCGGTCGATACGGACACCGGCAAGCCGAATGGCCGCATCACCCAATCTCGCATAGGCCTCCACAAGGGCCTCGGCGGACCGTCCCACCGCCGCAGCCGGGTTGTTGAGCTCATGCATGAGCTGGGCCGCCATCTTGCCCAGGGCGGCCATGCGCTCCTCGTGTCGAAGCGTGGCCTCGGTGGAGCGAAGACGCCTGATGACCGTCTTCAGGATGGAGAGGAGGAATCTGGGATCCTCGACGAGGTCGCGGAAGGTGGCGACCGGCACGCGCAGCAGCCTCGCATCGGTCAGCGCGGTCACGGTGGCGGCGCGCGGTGAGTCCTCGAGCAGCGCCATCTCACCTTGGACCTCGCCAGGTGCGACCCTGCTGAGGACCACCTGACGGCCCTCGGACAGCTTCGTCACCTCGAGCTCGCCCTCGAGCACCACGTACATCGCATCTCCGGCCTCCCCCTCGCGGATGACCGGGTCGCCGGGGGCAAAGGTCACCTCCTCCGATGCGATGGCGAGGCCCTCCAGCTGTTGGTCGGGCAGGGACTCGAAATAGGGCAGGCTGCGGAGAAGCTCGCCGGCGTCGGTCACAAGCTGGCGAGGTGTCTATGGACGAAGCTGATCGCCGTGGCACCCTCACCGGTCGATGTCGCCACTCGCTTCGTCGAGCCATGACGGACATCCCCTGCGGCGAAGATTCCCGGCACACTGGTCTCCATCGGCAGAGGATCACGCTCTTCAGTCCAGCCCTGCAAGGAAGTGATGTCGGAACCGGTGAGGATGAAGCCGCGGTCGTCGGTCTCGACGAGGTCGGAGATCCACTCGGAACGGGGGGCCTGGCCGATGAAGATGAAGACGGCACCCGCCGGAACTCGCTGCTCCTCCCCGTCGATGTCGAGCAACAGTGATTCCAGTCGGTTCTCGCCTCGCGCCTCCACGAGCTGGGTCCGATACATCACGTCGATCCGATCCTGTGCCTCGATCAAGTCGATCAGATACCGTGACATGGACTTTCCGAGGTCGCTCCCCCTGATCACGATCCGGACCATCTCGGTGAAGGCCGTCAGGAACATGGCAGCTTGTCCCGCGGAGTTGCCGCCTCCCACCACGAACATCGGCTCGTCTTGATGGTTCACGGCCTCGAAGCGCGATGTCCCGTAATAGACCCCGGCCCCGGTCAGCTCGGACAGACCCGGCTTGTCCAACTTCCGGTACGAGACGCCCGTGGTCACCAGGAGCGCCTTGCAAGTGATCTTGCTCCCGTCCATCAGGTGAATCACCCGGTAGGGATCGCTCCGGGTCACCGACTCGACCCGGGCAGGAACCAGGATCTCGGTACCGAAACGGGTGGCCTGTGTCGCCGCCCGCCGCGCCAGGTCGGACCCGCTCACGCCCTGCGGGAACCCGAGGTAGTTCTCGATCTTCGAGCTCTGGCCTGCCTGGCCCCCCGGTGCGCTCTCCTCGATCAGCAACGTCCTCAGACCTTCCGAGGACCCATAGACGGCAGCAGCTAGGCCCGAGGGGCCGCCCCCGACGATCACGAGGTCATAGGCGGTTTCCGATGCCTGAGTCTGCAGGCCAAGCTCCTGCGCCAGCTCGATCTTGTCGGGCTTCTTCAGGGCGGTGCCGTCTGAGAGCACGATCACCGGGAGATCATCGAGCCCCGCCCCCGCCCGCTCCAACAAGGCCAGTGACTCGGGATCGTCGGCCACGTCCATACTCCGATAGGGGACCTGGTTGCTGGCGAGGAACGCCTTGATGTCGTGACCGGGACCTGACCAACGGTGGTCGATGACCTTGACTCCGGTGAACCTCGGCCGGTATGTGGCCCACCAGTCGTCGAGGAGATCATCGAGCACCGGGAAGAGCTTCTCCCCGGGTGGGTCCCACGGCTTCATGATGTAATAGTCGAGAGACACGTCATTGATGGCGTTGATGGCGGCGTCCGAGTCCGCATAGGCCGTGAGCAGGGCCCTTCGCGCCTTCGGGTAGAGGTCGCGGGCGCGTCGCAGCAACTCCACCCCTGTCATCTTGGGCATGCGTTGGTCGGCGAGCAACAGCGCGACTTCTTCGTCCGCGGCGAGCAGGTCGGCCAGCACCTCGAGCGCCTCGTCACCGGATGCGACACCGATCACCCGGAAGTTGTCCGAGTAGTGCGAGCGCAGGTCACGCCGCACGGCGGCAAGGACCTCCGGCTCATCATCCACGGTGAGGATCACGGGTTTGGCCATGAATCAGTCGAGGAACATCGAGTCGGGGTAGCACCAACGCCAAGACTCCCCCGGCTCGAAGGACCGGACGATCGGGTGATCGGTGGCGTGGGCATGCTTCATGGCGTGGGTGTTCTTGGAGTCCTCGCAGCATGCGACCAATCCGCAGATGAGACAAAGCCTGAGATGCACCCAGGTGTCACCCATCGCCACACATTGGCCACACCCGCTGCCCGACGGCGTCACGTCTTGAATTCGCTCCACATGGGGGCAAGGGAACCGGCTCATCGTCCTCCTCGGTGCCGGAAAGTTAGCCGACTGATCACAGCCCCGTGAGACGTAACATCGAACGGTGGCGACACCCGAGCTACCGACCGGCAAAGTCACTTTTCTCTTCACCGACATAGAGGGATCGACCCGGATACTTCAAGCCCTGGGTGATCGCCGCTATGCCCAGACGCTGGCGCGCCACGACCAGATCGTGCGGGGCGCGGTCGAAGAGTCGGGGGTCGTGGTCAAGGTCACGGGTGACTCGTTCTTCGCCGTGTTCACCGAACCGATGGATGCGGTCCGAGCGGCGGCCACGGCGCAATGCACGCTCGAGGAGACCGAATGGCCCGATGAGTCCCCCATTCGGGTGCGAATGGGGCTCCACATCGGCCAGGGTGTCGTTGGCGGTGACGACTACGTCGGTCTCGACGTCCACCGCGCTTCGCGGATCTCCGACGCCGCTCACGGGGGCCAGATTCTCCTCTCCTCCGACATCGCCAACACCATCGCCGAGTCTCTCCCGGCTCACCTGACGATCAGGAATCTCGGCGAGCACCGCCTGAAAGGGCTGACCAGGACAGAGAACGTCCTTCAGCTCGACGTCGAAGGTCTCAACCACGAGTTCCCACCCCTCCGCGCCAAGGGGGCATCGACCAACCGCCTTCCTCCCCAGCTGACCAGCTTCGTCGGACGCTCGCGTGAGATCGCCGACGTGCTCGCCTTGTTGGACACGGCCAGGCTGGTGACACTGACCGGCCCGGGGGGGACCGGCAAGACCCGCCTGTCGATCGAGGCTGCGCAGAAAGCTGCCGAGAACTATGCCGACGGCGCACACTTCGTCCCACTGGAGACGATCAACGACCCGGACCTCGTCCCGACGGCCATCCTGGCAGGCATCGGCTTGGGGCAGACGGCAGGGAGCGTCCTGCCCACGGACCATCTGCGCGGCTACCTGGCCGACAAGGAGATGCTGATCCTGCTCGACAATTTTGAGCACATCCTCAATGCGGCCGGGATGGTGGGGGACCTGTTGCAGGCGGCGCCGGAGGTCACATTCATCGTCTCCTCGCGCGCTCCTCTTCGCTTACGAGGCGAGCGGGAATACCCGGTTCCACCCCTGGCGACCCCTTCTGCGAGCCGTCCCACGAACCCGACGGACATCAGCGCCTTCGAGGGAATCGAGCTCTTCACCGACCGGGCGGCCGCAGTGGCACCGGCATTTCGGCTGACCGAGGAGAACCTGCCCGCAATCGCCGCACTGACCGAACGACTGGATGGCCTGCCTCTTGCCATCGAGCTCGCAGCCTCACGGATGCGACTCCTCACTCCTCAGGCAATGCTCGACCGATTGGACAACCGTCTGCTCGCCAACCCGGGAGCCGACATACCGGAGCGACAGCAGACGATCATCAACACGATCGGATGGAGCTATGACCTTCTCGAAGCGCCGGCGCAAAGACTCTTCGAGAGATGCTCTGTTTTCATGGGGGGCGGCGGATTGGACGACATCGAGACGGTGGCGGGAGGCCACGACGAGCTTGGAATCGACATCTTGGACGGTATTGGCACCCTCGTCGACAACAGCCTCCTCAAGTCGACCACCATCGACGGCGAACCGCGGTTCCAGATGCTCGTGGTCGTCAGGGAGTTCGCCTACGGCGCCCTGGTCGCCCGTGGCGAGGTCGACGGCATTCGGCGGCGTCACGCCCAGCTGTTCGCCGAGCTGACCCGCACCGCAGGCCCGTGGCTCCTGTCGAGCCGGCAAAGGCACTGGCTGGACGTGCTGGATCGCGAACACGACAACATCCGTAGTGCGCTGGAGTGGGCCGTGGAGAACGAGGCGACCGACATGGCGTTGGACATGGTGTCCAATCTCTGGCGGTTCTGGCAGATCCGCGGGCATCTCCTGGAGGCAGCCGAGCGAGTCGACACCGCGCTCGCATTGCCGGGGGGAGACCCCAGATCGCGTGCCAAGGCCCTCGAGGCCAAAGGAGGCGTTGCCTACTGGCGTGGCCAGTGGCTGGAGGCCAAGGCCCCCTATGAGGAGGCCCTGGCAATCATGCGCGAGCACGGCTCCGAGAGCGACCTGGCCAACGCCCTCTACAACGCCTCCTTCCCCATTGGCTTCAGCGGCGACCACGATGGGGCACTCGAGATGCTCGAGGAGTCACGGATACTGGCCGAGCGGGCCAATGATCATCATGGGATCGGGCGCGCCCATTGGGGTCTCGCCGACCAGGACATCTATCGAGAGAATCCTGCAGGAGCCATCGACCACCTGAAGCCGGCCGCGGCGGAATTCGAAAAGGTCGACGCTCCGTTCGACCTCGCCTGGACCAGCTTTCTCACCGCTCATGCTCTCGTCCTCGGAGGCTCGTTCAAAGAGGCGCGACCGTTCATCGATACGGCGCTGCCGCTTTTCGTCGCCGCCCGTGACCTCTCCGCCATCGTCCTGGTGCTCGATCTCAAGGCCCAGATAGTCCTCTCTGCCGGAGAAGAGGAGATCGCAGCCCGGATGATCGGGGCGTCGGAGACCCTCCAGGCCCAGACCGGGGC
>DASWKM010000104.1:0-21296 GCA_036396635.1 Acidimicrobiia bacterium | reverse complement strand
GCTCATCCTCCCCGATCTCTTCCCCGACCTCTTCGGTGGGGAGCGATGGAAGCTGTGGAACGGCCGGCTCTTGCCCTATTGGTATTTCGGGGTCGCCTTCTTCGCGGCATTGGGCCTCGGTGCCGCGGTGATGTGGCTGTCTCGCCGCGTCCCGAGCAGGGTCCACATCTGGTGGCCTCGTCTGGTCATCGCCACCTGTTTCGCCGTGACCGTCGGTCTCGTGATCGACTCGACCGAGTTCCCCGACTGGTCATGGGTCGTGGTGGTCGGCGCCGGTCTGCTGGCCCTGGCCTTGACATATCTGTTCGATCCCACCGTGAACACCCGCAACTTCCTCACTGCTACCGCTGCCGCCGTCGTGGTGCTGGGGGCTACCGCCGGTGTCACCTTCATCGACGGTTGGTCGAAATGGAACTACGAGGGTTACGAGGCGAAGGACACCTGGCCCGAGTACGAGGCGCTGATGACGGAGCTGGCGGCCCTGCCCCCGGGCCGGGTCCAGTGGGAGGCCAACGGTGATCTGAACAAGTACGGGACCCCGATGTCTCCCATGCTCATCCCTTACTGGACCGAGGGCACCCATCAGTCGATGGAAGGGGTCTATTTCGAGTCCTCGCTCACTACGCCTTTCCATTTCATCAACCACTCGGAGATGTCGGCGAAGCCCTCCAACCCGATCCCCGGTCTCAAGTACCACACCTTCGACATGGAGCGCGGGCTCAAGCACATGGCCGTCTACGGCGTCGACTACTACGTGTCGTTCACCGAGGAGGCTGCCGAGAAGGCAAACGGCATCGAGGGGGTCACCGAGATCGCAGTGACGGGGCCCTTTCACATCTTCAGGCTTCCCGAGACCGACCTCGTCGTGACCGCCACACACCTGCCGGCGGTGTACGAGGCGGCCGAGAGGGGGCTGTTGTCCTCTTTGCCCGGCTCGGGGACCGTGACCGGATCCGACGGGGAAGCATTGTCGGCCTTCCATGACATGGCGCTCGAGTGGTACGAGGACGTCGACAACATGAACCGTTGGGTCGTTGCCGGGGGACCTGCCGAGTGGCCACGCATCCAGTCCATCGACCAGCGCCCCGCCGTCGAGCTGGACGTCCCCCCGAATGCAGTGACCGACATCGAAGTCGACAACCACAGGATTTCGTTCAGCACCGAGGCGATCGGTGTTCCCCACCTGGTCAAGGTCTCATACTTCCCGAACTGGACTGCGAGTGGGGCGGATGGGCCATGGCGCGCCACACCGTCGCTCATGGTGGTGGTGCCGACTCAGAACGACGTGGTGATCGAGTTCCGTGACACCTGGGCCGAGAACGGTGGGAAGATCCTCACGCTGGGCGGCGTCGTTGCCCTGATCTCCGTCGGGCTCGTGATGCGGCAGCGCCGTCCTACGTCTTCGGAAGGATCCCCCGCATCCGGATGAGACCGGCCACGGTCCGGGGTGCCCTCCGGATCAACGACGACTTGGCGGCCCTGATCTCCTCCACGACGACGGGGACCTCGACGATCTGGTAGCCCGCCCTTTCGGCTCTGACGACGAGCTCGGTGTCGAACAGGTCCTTGGTGCTCACGACCTTGGGGGAGATGTCCTGGACCAGTCCGTGTCGAAAGCCCTTCATGCCATGGGTGTCCGACACCTTCGACCTCAGGATGAGCGTCAGCATGAGGTTGAAGACCGATGTGGCCAGCCTGCGGACGAAAGGCCGCCGATCTTCGGACCCGGGGGCGCGCTTGGACCCGATGACCAGGTCGACATCCTCGGGTTGGCCCAGCAGCAGGCGAAGGAAGTCCCCGGAGAAGTAGTCGATGTCGAAATTGACCACCCAGTCACCTTCGGCGGCGAGGAACCCGTGTCTCATGGCAGCGCCATAGTCGGGGACCGGCAACGAGTCGACGACGACGTTGGCGTCCCCCGCAACCTGTCTGACGATCTCCGCCGTGCCGTCATCCGACCCGTTCTCGACTATGTGAAGGGTGTAGCTCGCACCGACCTCCTCGATGGCGGCGATCAGCTTGGGCAGGGCCTCGGGGACAAAGCCGGCTTCGTTGTATACCGGCACGACGACGGTCAAGGAAGGGCTCATGGCGTGTGCGGGTACCAACGTACCGGTACCAGGACCGGATATCAGGTAGGGGATGCCCTCCTACACTCCCGGGCTCGTGGATCCAGACTCTGTCTTCAAGGCGTACGACATCAGGGGCCGCACCGACAACGGGGAGCTGGATGCCGAGCTCTATCGCCGCGTCGGGGTCGCGCTGGTCAGGTTGCTTGGCTGCGACACGGTCGCGATCGGCAGGGACTGCCGCATCAGCTCGGAGGGATTCTTCACCTCACTGGCCGATGGTGCCCGTTCGGTCGGTGCCGATGTGATAGATCTCGGCCAGGTGCCGACGGACGCCGTGTACTACTACTCCGGTGCCGAGAGTGTGCCCGGCGCCATCATCACCGCGTCACACAACCCAGCCGAGTACAACGGTCTGAAGCTCTGCCGCCCCGGGGCGGCGCCGATCGGGATGGATACCGGTCTGGCCGACATCAAGAAGTCGGTAGTCGACTGGTCCGAGCCCGAGGCCGGGTCACTGGGTGGGCTCACTGCCGAGTCGATCGTCGATGACTACGTCGACCATCTCTTCGGGATCGTCCCGGCCGACTCTATCGGTGAGCTTCGCATCGCCGTCGACGGTGGCAACGGCATGGCCGGCGTGGCGATTCACCAGGTGATCGATCGTCTGGGGGTGTCGATGGACGGGCTCTACCTGGATCCGGATGGCACCTTCCCCAATCACCCTGCCGACCCGCTGGTGCCGGAGAATCTCGAAGACCTGAAGACCCTGTTGGCCTCGAATAGTTTTGACCTAGGTGTGGCCTTCGACGGTGACGCCGATCGCGCTTTCTTCCTCGATGACATGAGCGAGCCCCTATCGGGAAGCACCGTCACCTCATTGATCGCACGTCGTGTCCTCGCCGACAACCCGGGGGCCGCGGTGGTGCACAACCTGATCACCTCGAAATCCGTCGCCGAGATCGTCGTCGAGGCAGGGGGCAAACCGGTGCGGACCAGAGTTGGCCACAGCTTCATCAAGAAGGTGATGGCCGATACCGGCGCCGTGTTCGGTGGCGAGCACAGCGGTCACTACTACTTCAGAGACAATTTCAGAGCCGACTCGGGGATGCTTGCCATGCTCTTTCTCCTCCGGATCATGAGTGAGGACGGGCGCCCCCTCTCTGTGCTCCGCCGAGAGGTGGAGAGATACGCAGCCTCCGGAGAGCTCAATTTCGTGGTGAAGGACGTCCAGGCGACGATCGAACTCGTCGAGCGCTCGTTTCCCGCAGCGACCGTCGACCGCCTCGATGGGTTGACGGTCGACATGGGCGCACGATGGTTCAATCTGCGACCATCGAATACCGAACCGCTGCTTCGGCTCAACGCAGAGGCCGAGGACCAGGCGGCCGTCGAGGAGCTCGTCGCCCGAGTGAGCCGGCTAGTGGAAGGAGAATCTTGAGCCTCATCGACCCAACCCTTGCCGAGATCCTGGTCTGCCCTGTCGACAAGGCCGATCTGATCCAGGATGTCGACGCACAGCGCCTCCAGTGCACCCAGTGCGGCCGCCGCTACCCGGTGCGCAACGGCATCCCGATCATGTTGGTCGACCAGGCGGAGTGCGGGCCCGATGAGTGAGATGCTCGAGCAGATCCAGAGTCTCGGCGACCAGCTGCGTTGGGCCGCCGAGCAGGACCCGCCACACCTCGGCACGTTCTCCGAGGTCCTCTACGTGGGAATGGGCGGCTCCGGGATCGCCGGCGACTACAGCGGTGCGATCGCGTTGCCCTCGGGCACCCGCATCACCGTCCACAAGGGATACGGCCCGATCCCGCCCTGGGCCATCCGACAGCGACCTCTGGTGATTGCGGCTTCCTACTCGGGCAACACCGAGGAGACTCTCGACATGGTGATTTCGGCATGGGAGTCGGGTCTCCCGGTGACGACGGTCTCGACGGGCGGCAGACTCGCCGAGCTGGCCGGTCAGAACCGCTGGCGCGGCATCAGCGTGCCGCCCGGTCTCCAGCCCCGGGCCGCTGTCGGCTACATGGTGGGCGCGGCGGTGCGACTTCTCGAAGGCTCGAATTCGGTCCACGATCAACGTCTGGCGTTTCTCGAGGCGGCCAAGCTGGCTGACGAGATGACCGCGGAGGAGAGCCCGGCATGGGAGCAGGCTGCCGCCCTCGCCGAAGGCTTCGAGGGGCGGATACCCATTGTCTACGGAGCCGGTCCGCTCAGTGGCGCCGTTGCCCAACGTTGGAAGACCCAGGTCAATGAGAACGCCAAGGTCCCCGCCTGGTTCTCGCTGCTGCCCGAGCTCGATCACAACGAGATAACGGGATGGGAGACGATGCCCGAGCTGACCAGGGAGCACCTGGGAATCGTCGCGCTCACCGACAGGTCGGATCACGCCCGTGTCCTGCGTCGCATCGCCCACACCCGGGACCTGACGAGCGAATCGGTGCCATGGGTTGCCGAGGTGGCGTCGACAGGCTCGTCTCCGCTGGCCCGACTCATCTCCCTGACGGTGATCGGGGATCTCTTCTCCTTCATGCTGGCCGAGCGCATGGGCGTGAACCCGGTCCCTGTGGCCACAATCGAGAAACTGAAGAGGCTCCTAGTCGAGGAATGAGCCCATGAACTACGACATCGCCAACCCCGATCTCGCCGAAGGCGGAGCTCGGCGGATTGCCTGGGCGGGCCGGAGGATGCAGGTCCTGGCCACGGTTCGTCAGAGGTTCAGGGAGGAGAGGCCGTTGGAGGGTCATGTGATCGCCGCCTGTCTTCACGTGACTGCCGAGACGGCCAACCTGATGCTGACACTGCGTGACGGCGGGGCCGAACCGGTGTTGTGCGCGTCGAACCCCCTCTCGACCCAGGACGATGTCGCGGCCGCCCTGGTCGCCGAGGGGATCTCGGTCTTTGCGATTCGTGGTGAGGACGATGGGACCTACTACAAGCACATACACGCCGCACTCGACCACGCACCGGCGGTGACGATGGACGACGGCGCCGATCTGGCCACCATCCTCCACACCGATCGACGTGACCTCGAAGTGATCGGTTCGACCGAGGAGACGACAACCGGCGTCATTCGGCTCCGGGCTATGAGCGCCGACGGGACACTCAGGGTCCCCGTGGTCGCCGTGAACGACTCGGCGACAAAGCACCTCTTCGACAACCATTTCGGCACAGGTCAGTCGACGCTCGACGGGATCATCCGTGCGTCCAACATCCTGTTGGCGGGTCAGAACATCGTGGTCGTCGGTTATGGCGACTGCGGACGCGGTGTGGCCCTCCGTGCCGACGGGCTCGGCGCCAAAGTCATCGTCGTCGAGGTGGACCCGGTGCGTGCGCTCTCTGCGGCGATGAGCGGTTATCGGGTGATGACCGCAGCCGATGCCGCCGCCGTGGGTGACGTCTTCATTACGGTCACCGGCAACAAGCACGTGCTCCGCTCCGAGCACTTCGCCAAGATGAAGGACGGCGTGATCCTGGCCAACAGCGGTCATTTCGACATCGAGATCGACATCGCCTCGCTGAATGCGGAAGCCGTCGCCCGCCGTCCGGTGCGTGACAACCTCGAGGAGTTCGAGATGCCTGACGGACGGAGGATCCTGCTCGCCGCCGAAGGTCGTCTGGTGAACCTCGGTGCCGCGGAAGGCCACCCCGCCGATGTCATGGACATGTCCTTCTCCAACCAGGCGCTGGCCGCCGAGTACCTGATCACAAACCGGGATTCCTTGGAGCCGAGGATCTACACCTTGCCCAAGGAGATCGACGAGCAGGTCGCCACGATCAAGCTGGCGCACCTCGGTGGTGGCTTGGAGAGACTCACAGATGACCAGGTCGCCTATCTCGGAAGCTGGCGGGAGGGCACATAGCTTCCTGGTTCCTGTCATAGATAGGAACTAGGAACAGCGGCATGATCTGTCTCGCTTGCCAGAGCCTCTGCAGGGGGAAGCTGTGCGACTCCTGCCGGGCGAGCATGCGTCTCGGCAGGGACCGGGTCCTTACCGGGGGGATTCGGCTCGTGCCCGCATTCGAGCATTCCGGCGCCGCTCGCCAACTGATCCATCACCTCAAGTATCGAGGTGTCGTTGGCTACGCGGACCTGGTCGTCGAGGTGGTGGCACCCAGAGTCCCGACTTTGCCAGTCACGCCGATCCCACGGGCGTGGTCACGTCATCTCAAGTACGGCGTGGACCCGGCCCGTCTCATCGCCCGGCGTCTCGCCGCCCGACTCGGCGTGCCGATGGTCGAGCTGTTCGCGCCCCACATTCACACGGCCAGACGGGCGGGACGCGATCACACGCGTCGAGTCGGTCGCTTCGAGGTCGGCTCCGAGCGGATTCCCGAGGTGGTGCTCGTGGACGACGTTTTCACGACCGGGGCGACGGTCCTCGCCGCCCTGGAGTCCCTGGGCGCTGATCGGGTGCGAGCGGTCGTTTCGGCCAACGACGCCTCTCGTGGGTCTAATCTGCGTGGCCTGTGACTAGTCAGATCGTGCGGTCCGTCTGAATGGCCTCGGTCCTCATCGTCGATGATGCGGAGCTGTTTCGCGAGGCATTGAAGGCTGCTTTCACCCAGGAGGGGTTTTCGGTCGTTGCCGTGGCCGGGGATGCGATGTCGGCAATCGACCTGGCGCGGGAGCATGAGCCCGACCTCGTCATGCTCGACCTGCTGATGCCCGGCATGTCCGGGCTCGAGGTGGTAGGCACGATCCAAAAGGCGAGCCCCCGTAGCCGGGTCGTGCTGCTCACGGCATCGGAGTCGGCCGAGGACCTGCTGGAGTCCGTCAAGGCGGGAGCCTCGGGCTATCTCACCAAGGACATCCCGCTGCCCCGCCTGGCCGCCGCCATGAGAGACGTGCTGGCCGGGGGCGCCGCCCTCTCACCGGCGATGGGAGGCAAGCTGTTCACCGCACTCCGTGACCTGCTCCGCCACGACGGCTCCACGTCATTGCGCACGCCTGGGCTAACCGGCAGGGAGATCGAGATCCTGGCCCTGGTCGGCGAAGGGAAGACCTCCAAGGAGATCGCCGACGAGCTGTACATCTCCGAGAACACGGTCCGAAACCACGTCCGCAACATCCTGGACAAGCTGGGGATGAAGTCTCGATTCGAGGCGGTGAACTGGGCCTACCGGGAGGGGCTGATCAACATCCATTAGGACTCACAGGTGGCGTCCCGGCTCGTCGGCCCGGTGCGGTCAAATCTGCCCGGCTTGTACCATGATCGCGCCAGATGCCACTCTTTCAGAAGGTCCTTCGTGTCGGCGAGGGCAAGACCCTCAGAGAATTCCAGGGGATCGCCAACGCGGTCAATGAGCTCGAGCCACAGTTCGAGGCGCTGAGTGATGAAGAGCTGAGATCCAAGACGAGCGAGTTCAGGGAACGTCTGGCCAACGGCGCCGACCTCGAGGAGATCCAGGTTGAGGCTTTCGCCACCGTGCGCGAGGGGGCCAAGCGGGTCCTGCATCAACGTCATTACGACGTCCAGGTCGTCGGCGCCGCGGCGCTGCACCGGGGGATGGTCGCCGAGATGAAGACCGGTGAGGGTAAGACCCTCGTCTCGACCATGCCCGCCTATCTCAACGCACTCACCGGGCGGGGGGTCCACATGGTCACCGTCAACGACTATCTGGCCAGCCGCGACGCCGAGTGGATGGGTCAGGTCCACAAGTTTCTCGGATTGTCGGTCGGATTGATCCTCAACAACATGCCGACGGCCGACCGGCATCCGGCGTACCGATCGGACATCACGTATGGGACGAACAACGAGTTCGGCTTCGACTACCTGCGTGACAACATGGCGATGGCAGCGGAGAACCGTGTCCAGAGGGGCCACCCATATGCCATCGTCGACGAGGTCGATTCGATCCTCATCGATGAGGCTCGCACACCGCTGATCATCTCGGGCAGGCTGACCGACAGCGCCAGGTGGTACCGCGACTTCGCCAAGATCGCCCGTCGGCTCCAGCCCGGTGTGCACTACGAGGTGGACGAGAAGAAACGCCAGGTGCTCACCACTGAGGAGGGGGTGACACGAGTCGAGCAGATACTCGGTGTGGAGAACCTCTATGACCATGCAGCCGTCGACTTCGTCCATCACCTCGAGACCTCACTCAAGGCGGAGACCCTGTACAAGAACGACGTCGACTATCTCATCGACCGCGGTGAGGTGAAGATCGTCGATGAGTTCACCGGCCGCGTTCTCGAGGGTCGCAGATACTCCGAGGGTCTCCATCAGGCCATCGAGGCCAAGGAGGGAGTGGTGATCAAGGAGGAGAACCAGACCCTGGCCACCATCACCCTCCAGAACTATTTCCGTCTCTACGAGAAGCTCGCCGGCATGACGGGCACGGCACAGACCGAGGCCGCCGAGCTGGCCCAGATCTACGGTCTCGAGGTCGCCTCCATACCCACCAACGAGCCCGTTGCACGGCTGGATCAGGGCGATCTGGTCTACAAGACCGAGGGAGCGAAGTTCCAAGCCCTCATCGATGACGTCAAAGCGAGGAACGAAAAGGGTCAGCCGGTCCTCCTCGGGACCATTTCGATCGAGCGTTCCGAGATGCTGTCCCGTGAGCTCGACAAGGTTGGCGTCAAACATGAGGTGCTCAATGCCAAACAACACGCCCGGGAGGCCGACATCATCGCCCAGGCGGGTCGCCCCGGGGCGGTCACGGTGGCGACCAACATGGCGGGGCGTGGTGTCGACATCATGCTCGGCGGGAACCCCGAAGGGATGGCCAGGACCGAGCTGAAGCAGCGTCGCGGCGTCGAGGCGAGCGACCCCTCGTATCACGAGTTGGAGAAGAAGCTCGCAGAGGAGTTCGCCGTTCAGATCACACCAGACAAGCAGAAGGTCATCGACGCCGGTGGCCTCTATGTGGTGGGAACCGAGAGGCACGAGTCGCGTCGCATCGACAATCAGCTCCGCGGGCGTTCCGGTCGTCAGGGTGATCCCGGTGAGAGCCGTTTCTATCTCTCACTGGAAGACGAGCTGATGCGCCGCTTCCAGGGTGAGTGGGTGTCGGGGATCATGGAGCGGCTCCGCATGCCCGAGGACCAGCCCATCGAGGCGAGGATGGTCTCCAAGTCGATCGAGCGTGCTCAGCGCCAGGTCGAGTCTCAGAACTTCGAGATCAGAAAGAACGTCCTCAAGTACGACGAGGTGATGAATACCCAGCGCGAGAACATCTATGCCTGGCGCAAATCGATCCTGGAAGGCACGGCGTCCGAGGATCTGATCAACACCTGGATCGAAGATGTGGTGGCCGGCTCGGTCGAGGCGCAGTTCGGTGATCTGCCCAAGTCGAGTTGGGATTGGGATGCCTTGAAACGAGAGCTGGAGCAGCTCTACCCGACCAAGATCGATGCCTCCGTGTTCGAGGGGAGCTATGACATCGAGGAGGTGATCGACTTTGCAGTCGACGAGGCCCTCACCCGATACGACGAGCGTGAAGAGGAGTTGGGCAAGGACATCCTCAGGCGTGTCGAGCGGTCGGTGATGCTCTCGGTCATCGACAACAAGTGGCGAGAGCACCTCTCCGAGATGGACTATTTGCGTGCCGGCATCGGTCTCCGGGCGATGGGTCAGCGTGACCCCCTTTCGGAGTACCAACGCGAGGGTTACGACATGTTCATGGACACCGTCGACACCGTGAAGCGTGACGCGGTGCGCTATCTGTTTCATGTCGAGGTGGCCCAGCCGAAGACCGAGCCCCAAAGGGTCGAGGCCATCCCAACCGGCGGCACGGGCCCACAGAAGCAGGCCATCTCGGACAAGGTGGGCAGAAACGACCCATGCCCGTGCGGTAGCGGCAAGAAGTACAAGCGCTGCCACGGCGCGGTCTGAGAGAGCCGAATAGTCACACGGCAGCAGGCGGTCTGCCGCTACGGGGCCCTCGGGTCATAAGCTTGCCACCCCGTGGACATCAGTGACCCCACGTCTTTCGCCTCCGAGCTGCGTCAGCGGCTCGATGAAGCGCGCGGGTTCCTCGACCTGGACGGGAAGTCACAAGAGCTGGAGGAGCTGCGTAAGAGGGCATCATCACCGGATCTCTGGGACCACCCCGACGAGGCTCGCATAGTCAGTCAGCGTCTCGCCCGGTTCGAGGGCCTGTTCGACAAGGTCGACTCGCTGGGGTCACAGGTCGAGGACTCCGAGGTCCTTCTCGAGCTTTCCGCCGAGGCTGGTGACGATGAGTCACGGGAGGAGGCGATCCAGATGCTTCGTCAGGTGGCAGCCGCCCTCGACGAGCTCGAGCTGGAGTCTCTCTTCTTCGATGAGTACGACGAGGCCGACGCCATCCTCAGCGTGCACGCCGGCGCCGGGGGAGTGGACGCCCAGGACTGGGCCGAGATGATGGCTCGCATGTACCAGCGGTTCCTCTCCGATTCCGGGTTCGTCGTCACCGTCGAGGAGGTAACCGAAGGCGAGGAAGCCGGCATCAAATCGGCCACGTTCACCGTCAAGGGAGATCGTGCCTACGGCACTCTCCAATCGGAGCGCGGTGTCCACCGTCTCGTTCGCATCAGCCCTTTCGATGCCAACGCCCGACGTCATACCAGCTTTGCCGCCGTGGACGTGGTCCCTGACCTCGGCGACGCCGCCGATGTCGAGATCGATGAGGAGGAGCTGCGAATCGACACCTACCGGTCACAGGGCGCGGGTGGCCAGCACGTCAACACCACCGACTCCGCGGTGCGTATCACCCATCTTCCCAGTGGGATAGTCGTCCAATGTCAGAACGAGCGGTCGCAGCTTCAGAACAAGGCGAGGGCCATGGCCATGCTCAAGGCGAAGTTGGCGGAGCGGGCACGAGTCGAGCGTCTGGCCCACATAGCCGTGATCCGTGGAGAGCAGGGCGAGGCGGCATGGGGCCGGCAGGTGCGCAGCTATGTCCTTCAGCCCTATCAGATGGTCAAAGACCTCCGCACCGACCACGAGGTCGGAAATGTTCAGGGGGTCCTCGACGGCGACCTGAGGGGATTTGTCGAGGCCTACCTTCGGTGGCGCCGGTCACGATACGAGACAGGGGATGATTCCAGTTAGAGCCTCGGATCCCGTTACGGTTTGCTATTCAGCAGTTAGCGGACCGCTAGCTGTCAGAATCTCCTTTCGATCCTCATGATCAGACTCGACCATGTCACCAAGGTGTACGAAGGCGGCAGTGTTGCTGCGAATGACGTCTCACTCGACATCCAGAAGGGTGAGTTCATCTTCCTCGTCGGCGCCTCCGGGTCGGGCAAGTCGACACTCATCCGGCTGATGCTCCGAGACGAGCCGGTCACCCGGGGCAAGATCTGGGTGGCGGGCAAGGACATCACCACCCTTCCCAGGTGGAAGATCCCTTACCTGCGACGCTCGGTGGGCACGGTCTTTCAGGACTACAAGCTCCTACCAAACAAGACCGTGAAGGAGAACGTGGCTTTTGCGCTCGAAGTCCTGGGCCGTCCCCAGTCGGTGATCGGCCCTCAGGTCGAACAGGTCCTCGACCTCGTCTCCCTCGGCGACAAGGCAGGGCGGTACCCGAGGCAGCTTTCGGGTGGTGAGCAGCAGAGAGTCTCTATCGCCCGATCGTTCGTCAATCGCCCTCCGATCATCTTGTGCGACGAGCCCACCGGGAACCTCGACCCCAAGACTTCTGTTGGCATCATGAAACTCCTGGATCGCATCAATCGGACCGGCACCACGATCGTCATGGCCACCCATGACCATGCCATCGTGGACGCCATGAAGCGCCGGGTCGTTGCCTTGGATGACGGACGCGTGACCAGGGATGACGAAACCGGCGGCTACGAGGCCCCGCAAGCATGAGTCGGATCCTGTTCTTGCTGAGAGAGGCCATGGTCTCGTTGCGTCGGAACCTCCTGATCGTGGTCGGAGCAATCCTCGCGGTGTTCATCTCACTGAGCCTTGCCTTCGGCGCCCTCGTCGTCAACGAGATCCTCCGGCTCAACACGATCGCCTGGCAAGAGGGCGTCCATGTGATCGCCTTCCTGAACGACGAGGGGTCGAATGGTGTGGCACCGGGTGCCCACCCAGAGCTCCTCGCCGACGTCCAGCAATGGGAGGAGGTCGACAACGCCTTCTATTTCGACAAGACCCAGGCGTGGGGGGAGTTCCAGGACCTCTTTGCCGGCCAGGAGGAGATCCTCGACATCGACCCAACGATCCTCCCCGCTTCGATTCGAATCGAGCTGGTCGACATCGAGTTCCACACCTCGGTTCGATTCCGTCTCGAGCAACGGACCGGCGTGGTTCGACAGGTGGCGACGGCTGCGGAGTCGATCGAGCAGCTGCAAAGTCTGTCCAGGGTTCTCAACGTCCTCGGTTTGGGCATGGCCATCGTGTTGGGCGTTGCCGCCGTAGTGCTGATCGCCAATACCATTCGTCTGGCCATCTACGCACGTCGCGATGAGGTGTCGATCATGAAGCTGGTGGGCGCCTCGAATTGGTTCATACGCGTGCCCTTCCTGCTGGAGGGGATGATCGAGGGTTTGGCAGGAGCCGCTCTTGCGGTCTTCGCCGTGTGGTTGGGCTCCACCAACCTGGCCAAGGCGGGCCAGACCTTCTCCCTGTTCCGGCTCGACGTGAGTCAGCCGTTCTTCTTCCGATGGGGACTCCTGTTCTTGATATTCGGGGCAGCCGCCGGTTTCATCGGTTCGATGCTCGGGCTCAGCAAGTACCTGCGCGAGTCCGACGGCACCGGGCCCGAAGTACCCACCGGTTTCTGATGGCCTCCCCGGAACGCTCCGGGCGGGTCAAGATCGTCGCCAGCAATCGGAGGGCTCGTCGGAACTACACGATCCTCGATACCTACGAAGCCGGGCTGGTGCTCCTCGGCTCCGAGGTCAAGTCACTCCGTGACGGAAGGATGGAGTTGAAGGACTCCTATGGCGACATCCGCCGTGGCGAGGCGTACCTGGTGGGTGCGCACATCGGTCCGCATGGCTTTTCCCGGGACGGGGGCCACGAACCTGAACGCGAGCGCAAGCTCTTGCTGCACCGTCGCGAGATCGACCGCATCGCCGGCGCAATCGCCGAGAAGGGGCTCACGCTGATCCCGCTGCAGGTCTACTTCAAGGACGGCAAGGCAAAGGTGGAGCTTGCTCTGGCGCGTGGCAAGACCACGGTCGACAAACGCCACACTCTCCGTGACCGCGAGCACGCCCGGGAAATGGAGCGCGCCGCCCGCCGCCGTTCGCGTTCCTAATGCTCCGGCGATCACTATCGATCATTTGCGGGTACAGAAAGCGGAGGGGGCTCAACTATCATCTGTAGGAACGCCCACGACTTGGGGGTGAAACGGTTTCGACGTTGAGTGTTGATGCGTTGGAAGCGAGCCGGGGTCTCCGGGGCCCCGTCAACAAACCGGAAAAACCAATAAGTGCCGAAGACAACTTCGCACTGGCTGCCTAATTAAGTAGCCCGTCCTCCTGATCGGCTCCCGCCCGGTCAGGTCAGGGCGTCGCAATGCGGGATGCGCTGCTCGGGATTTCGGGACCGAGCGGTCAAGACCAACTCCGGATAGACGTGGGAAAGCTCGTCGTCAGGGTTCCCGCGCTCGAAGCTCGCTGATGACTGCGCTCGGAGATGCCAGCGCTGACGGCTTAGCGGACCGGGGTTCGACTCCCCGCACCTCCACAATCCATGCAATACGCTCCCCTCCCCACCGAGGAACAGCTGGCGCGCGTCCGTGATGGCATCGGCGCCGAATCGCTCGCGCACTCACGTCGGATCGAAGGTGGCGGGGGGTGCACGATGGACGTGCTCGCCGACAACGGAACCCAACTCGTCCTGAGACGGTATGGCCCGTGGTACGCGGAGAGAGGGGAGGACGCAGCCGCCAGGGAGACGCGTGCTCTCGAGCTCCTGCAGCGCGCCAACGTCCCCGCCCCCGCCCCGATCTGGATAGACACGGCTGAAGTGTTCGACGAGCAGGCGATCCTCATCTCGTTCATCGACGGCGCCCCCGACCTCGCTCCCGCCAACCCGTTCGACTGGGCCGAGCAGTTGGCCGCCACCCTCGCCCGCATCCACGACATCGCCCTGGACCCCGACGATCTCCAGGTGTTCCCGCCCGGCGCAGGCGAGGACGAGAGGAAGATCTCACAGAACCCGGAGCTGGTCCTGGAGCATCCTCTCGGTGAGGACTTGCTCCGTCGCCGGGTGGAGCTCGGCAACCGGCTCATCGACACCGATCTGGTATTCAGCCACACCGACTTCTGGCCCGGGAACACACTGTGGAACGATGGCAGTCTGGTCGCCGTCGTCGACTGGGAGGCTCCGGCCACCGGGGATCGTGAGATGGACGTCGCATACTGCTCGCTCGACATCCGCTACCTCGGCATGGACAAGGTGGCAGACCGATTCATCGCTGCCTATAGGGAATTGACCGACGAGAGCCTTCCCAATCTCATCCACTGGGAGGCTGTCGCACTGTGCCGGCCGATGCCGGACATCGCCGGCTGGGTGCCGGCATGGTTGGCGATGGGGCGTAATGTCACGGAGGAGGGTGCCCGTGGGCAACACACGCGTGTGATCGAAGAGTTCTTGGAGCGGGCGCGGTAGCCACAGGGCTTTTATGCGTCCCAGTGATCAAATGTGATCACTGGAGCATTAGGAACCGAGAGGACCCGTTAGCGTTTCTGGTCGTGAGCGGGTTCCCCGAGCGAGTCACCATCACCGAGTCCGCATCCCGTGACGGTCTCCAATCGCTTGGTGCGTTCGTCCCCACCGAGGCCAAGTCGGGCCTCATCGACAACCTGGCCGGGGCCGGGGTCACCAGCTTCGATGCAGTCTCATTCGTCAGCCCCAAGTGGGTGCCGCAGATGGCCGATGGGGCGGAGGTCGTCAAGGGCGTGACCCATCGAGAGGTCCGTCTCATCGGGCTCGTCCCCAACATGCGTGGCCTCGAAAGCGCTGTCGACGCGGGTCTCACCAACATCGGTGTCCTGACCGCCTCATCTGAGACTTTCTGTGAGCGGAACATCAACGCCACTGTCGACGAGTCGATGCATCGGATACGCAGGATCCTCCTGGAGGGCCCGGAGAATCTCACCTTCCGCGCCTACATCTCGACTGCGACGCATTGCCCCTACGAAGGTGAGCAGGACCCGGATTGGGTTGCCCACCTGGCCCAGACCCTCGTCGAGTGGGGTGTCCATGAGGTCTTTCTCGGTGAGACGATCGGCAAGGCCACGCCGGCCGATGTGGGCCGGCTGCTGGACGAGGTCCTCGGCAGGGTCCCGGTCGAGAACGTCGGTGTTCACTTCCACGACACTTACGGTCAGGCGGTGGCCAACACCGTCGTGGCACTCGAGAGGGGGATCGACATGATGGACTCGTCTGCCGGCGGGCTGGGTGGGTGCCCCTATGCACCTGGCGCATCGGGGAATGTGGCGACCGAAGACTTGCTGTGGCTTCTGGATGGTCTCGGGATCGAGCACGGTGTGAGTGCCCGAGCCGTGGCGGAGGTGGCTCAGCGTTTCTGTGCCGACCACAATCTCACGTACAACAGCCGGGCCGGTAGGGCCTTACTCGCCGCTCAGGAACAGGAATGAAGTCCATCTACCTAGACGATGACCTCCAGGCGATACGGGACCAGGTCCGGGGTTATGTCGAGAAAGAGATCCTCCCCAATGTCGACAAGTGGGAGGGGGAGCGAGCGGTGCCCCGCTCGTTGCTCGACGACATGGGCAAGCTCGGTTTCTTCGGTCTGCGCATTCCCGCCGAGTACGGGGGCATCGGGATGGGTCATCTCGCCTCGGTGGTGTTCGCCGAGGAGCTGGGGAGATGCACCTCCGGTGGGGTGAGCATCACCGTCCTGGTTCACACCGATCTGGCTGCCCCATATCTGACCAACTTTGGCTCCGACGCGCAGAAGGAGAGGTGGCTGCCTGCATTCGCCACCGGTGAGATGATCACGGCGATTGGAGTCACCGAGCCCGATGCGGGCTCAGATGTCGCCGCCATTCGCGCCACGGCCAAGAGAGACGGCGATGGTTGGCGTCTCAACGGCACCAAGATGTTCATCACCAATGGTGCGATTGCCGACGTCGTCTTCATCGCCGCCAAGACCAATCCGGACGTGAAAGGCTCCCGCGGCATCTCGATCTTTGCGGTGAAGCGGGGAACGGAAGGGTTCAGCGCGAGCCGTGCTCTCGACAAGATGGGGTGGCACTCCTCGAACACCGCGGAGTTGGTCCTGGATGATGTCTGGCTGCCCACCGAGAACCTCATCGGTGAGGAGAACCGCGGCTTCTACTACATCATGCGCAACTTCCAGAACGAGCGCCTGGCGATCATGGGTCAGGCCCTCGGGGAGGCACAGAAGGCGCTCGAGCTGACCCTCGAGTACGTCAAAGACCGCTCGGCCTTCGGGTCTCTTCTGTGGGAGAAGCAAGGGATCCGCCAGCGCATCGCCATGCGGCAAGCCGAGCTCGACGCCGCTCGCGAGCTCGCATATCGGGCGGCCTGGCTGACCGACCAGGGGGAGGACAGTGTCCGTGAGGTGTCCGAGGTGAAGGCGCTGGTGGGCGAGTTGGTGAACGCCATCCTCTACGACTGTGTTCAATTCCACGGCGGGATCGGCTACATCTCCGGCACCGCGGTCGAGCGTCTCTATCGAGATGCCCGAATCCACTCGATCGGTGGTGGCGCCACCGAGGTGATGCTCGAAGAGGTGGCGAAACGTCTCTAGCCTGCGCTGCCCTGACTCAGCATCTGCCCGGTGCACTCGAGCAAGTCGATGCATGGATTCGGGGACAGGGCGCCACGGTATCGTCGCCCCGTGATTGGAGACGACGCCGCCCGACTGCGCAGGGAATACGAGGCCCACGGCCTGGTCGAGACGGAAATGGCCGATGACCCTTTCAGCCAGTTCGAGCAGTGGTTCTCAGGTGTGATCGCCGCCGGTATCGACGAGCCCAACGCCTTCGTCCTTGCCACAGCCGGTGCGAATGGGACACCATCGGCCCGAGCGCTTCTCATGAAGGATCTGTCAGGCGAGGGTCTGGTCTTCTACACGGGGATGAAGAGTCGAAAGAGCCGCGACATGAGGGAAAGCCCAAGAGCCGCCGCCACTTTCGTGTGGACGCAGATCCATCGCCAGGTACGTTTCGAGGGGACTGTGGAGGAGGTCGATGCCGACACGGCCGACGCGTACTTTGCCACTCGCCCGCGCGGGGCCCAGATTGCGGCGCACGCCTCCACCCAGAGTGAGCTGGTGTCTCGTCGCGAGGAGCTCGACACGCGGTTCGCTCGACTCTCCGCAGAGTTCGGAGACGGCGACGTCCCCCGACCCGATGATTGGGGGGGTTGGCGCCTGATTCCCAGCTCGGTCGAGTTCTGGCAGGGTCGCCCGAATCGCTTCCATGATCGTGTCCGATATCGACTCGACGGTGGAGCGTGGCTCAAGGAGCGACTCTCTCCATGAGGGTCCATGTAGTGGGTTCGTCGGGAACCTTCCCGGGTCCGGGTCGGCCTGCCGCCGGGTACGTCATCGAACAGGCATCCACACGAGTGTGGTGTGATGCAGGGCCCGGGACCTTCATGTCACTTCCTCTCGATTCGGATCTGATCGACGCCCTGGTGGTCTCCCACCAGCACCCGGACCACTGCTCGGACGTGTTTGCCGTGTTTCACGCCTGGACCTTTCGTCCCGAGCCGCGTGATCCGGTCCCTCTATACGCCCCGCAGTCGGTCTGGGACCGGATCGTGGAGTTCATCGAGCGCGAGCCGACCTGTTTCGACTTCCACCCGGTGTCGACCGGTGACGAGGTAGCGATCGGCGAAATGGGTGTGTCGTTTGTCGATATGGACCACTCGGTGCCGACGGTCGGGTCCAGGTGGGAGGCCAGGAGCCGGACGATGTTCTACACGGGTGACACCGGGCCGCAGGGTGATTGGCGTCAGCTCGCCTCGGGCGTTCATCTGATGCTCTCCGAGGCCACCTACCAGGGAGCCGCGACGGACAAGCCATTCCCTCAACATCTGACCGCCGGGGAGGCAGGGGAAATAGCTCGGGAGATGGGTGTCAAGGCATTGACATTGACCCACATCCCTCCATATCTGGACCCATCGGTCTCGGTCGCCGAGGCTGAAGTGGTCTTCGATCGGCCAGTGCGCCTGGCCGTGCCCGGCGTCGCCTTTGACGTCTGAGGTGCAGTTAGCGTTGCCGGGATGACCGAACGACCCAGTGATCAACTTCGCCCCGTGAGCGTCGAGCTCGGGTTCACCGAGTCGACACCAGGTTCGGTGCTCATCTCGATGGGACGAACCCGCGTGTTGTGCACCGCCTCCATCGATGCGGAGTTGCCTCGCTGGATGCGTGACACCGGGCGGGGGTGGGTCACGGCCGAATACGCCATGTTGCCCGGCTCGTCTACCGAGCGCATTCGTCGTGATCACATCTCCGGAGGCCGTGCCAAGGAGATCTCGCGTCTGATCGGTCGAGCCCTCCGGGCCGCGGTGAATCTCCAGGCGATGGGTGAAGTTGTCGTTCGCGTCGACTGCGACGTGATCCAGGCCGACGGTGGGACTCGGACGGCCGCCATCACCGGAGGCTGGATTGCGCTCCATCAGGCGCTCCAAGATGCCGTCGCCCGCGAGCTGATCGCCACCAACCCGGTCATCGACGAGGTGGCGGCCGTGTCGGTGGGGATCGTCGACGGGGAGAAGGTCCTCGATCTCGACTATGAGAAGGACAAGAGCGCCGAGGTGGATCTCAATGTGGTGATGAGCGGCCGAGGCCTGTTGGTCGAGGTGCAGGGGACCGCCGAAGGAGCACCGTTCACCCGTGACGACCTGAACGATCTGCTGGACCTCGCCACGCTGGGTATCGAGGAGCTTCATGACATGCAGCGACGGGCGGTCTCGGGGTGATCCCACGTCTGGTGGTTGCCTCCAAGAACCCCGACAAGGTCATCGAGATCGAGCACGCCCTCAGCTCTACCGGTTTGGTCGAGGAGATCGTGAAAGGGCTCGACTGGCCTGAGGTCGCCGAGCTCGGATCAACTCTGGAAGAGAATGCCCTGCTCAAGGCGCGGGCAGTGGTGGAGGCCACCGGTCTTCCAGTGATCTCGGACGACACGGGTTTGGAGGTGGCCGCCCTCGGCAACGGCCCGGGCGTTCAGACTTCTCGATTTGCCGGTCCCAAGGCCACCTACAACGAGAACGTGGACAAGATGTTGAGCATCATGGCGGGTGTCGAGGATCGCAGGGCCCGGTTTCGCACGGTCGTCGCCTTGGCCTTCCCAGATGGCGTGGAGATCACGGCGGAGGGCGCCGTCGACGGCGTGATCACATCGGCCCGGCGGGGCGCCCGTGGGTTCGGCTACGACCCTGTCTTCGAGGTGGATGGCCGCACCCTTGCCGAGTTGTCGGAAGTGGAGAAGAACGAGTTCTCACATCGGGGGCGGGCGATCCGTGCCCTCGTCGAGGCCCTGGGGCTGTGAGACCGCATGTAGTGGTGGTCGGTGGAGGGTTCGCCGGGCTGAATGCCGCCAAGTCGCTGCGGAGGGCCGACGTCGACATCACGATCATCGACCGACGCAACTTCCACCTGTTCCAGCCACTTCTCTATCAGGTGGCCATGGCCGCCCTCAACCCATCCGACATCGCGTACCCGATCCGGTCGGTGTTCAAGCGGCAGTCGAACGTGACACGTGTGCTGATGGGCGACGTGACTTCGGTCGACGTGGAAGGTCGAGAGATCGTGGTGGATGACAGAGAGAAAATCGCGTACGACCTTCTCGTCCTCGCCACCGGGGCAGCTCACTCGTATTTCGGTCATGACGAATGGGCTGCCATCGCCCCGGGGCTCAAGACCATCGAGGATGCCCTGACGATCAGGGCCCGGGTCCTACGTGCCTTCGAGATGGCCGAGGCCAGCCCTGAGGAGGCGGGACGGTTGTTGACGTTTGTGGTGGTGGGGGCAGGGCCCACCGGGGTGGAGCTGGCGGGTGCCCTCGTCGAGATCGCGGTCCACGCCATGGGCAACGAGTTCGACGTGGTGGATCCTTCGTCTGCTCGGGTCGTTCTCGTGGAGGGCACCGATCGGGTGTTGCCGCCCTACCCGGAGAAGCTGTCGGCCTCGGCCCGCCGTCAGCTCGAGGAGTTGGGGGTCGAGGTGGTAACCGGTGCCCTCGTTGAGCAGATCGACGAGGAAGGCGTGGTGTTGTCAACAGGGGAGAGGGTCAGGTCCGCCACCGTGCTCTGGGCAGCCGGGATCCAGGCGTCGCCGGTTGGTGCCATGGCCGGGGAGACCGACCGCGCCGGTCGGGTCCTGGTCGAATCGGACCTCTCGGTCCGCGGTCATCCCGAGGTGTTCGTGGTAGGTGACCTCGCCGCGGTTGAGGGGGTTCCTGGGGTCGCCCCGGCGGCGATGCAGATGGGTCGTCATGTCGGCCGTGTGATCCGGACAGGGAAGCGCCTGCCGTTTCGGTACAAGGACAAGGGGTCGTTGGCCACCATCGGCCGGGCCCGTGGCGTCGCTTACCTGGGAGGGCTGCGCTTTGGGGGATTCCTGGCCTGGTTCGCCTGGCTGGCGATCCACATCTTCTATCTGATCGGGTTTCGCAACCGGTTCTTCGTCCTGGCCGGTTGGGCGTGGCATTACCTGACATTTCGGCGCGGGGCACGGATCATCACGGGTGTGCCAAGGGATGGATGAGTGGGGCTGTCCTGCTGTGTCAGCCGGCGGTCTGGAAGACTCCGAGGATGTTTCCCTCAGTGTCCTTGAACCACGCTCCCAGGGTTCCATCGGCAAGGGAGAGGATCCCGTCCACGGTTCTCATCTCCGCGCCGAAGTCGTAGTCCTCGAAAACCACGCCCTTGGATCTGAGCTCAGAGACGATCAATCTCAGATTGTCGACATGCCACTGGGCCGCCGTCGCCTCGTTGGTTCCGGCTGCCGGCGTGAAATGGACCTCGAATGCCACTCCTCCCGACTCATAGAACACAGACTCGCCTCCCTCGCTCAGCCAGGTGGGGCTGAACCCGAGAGTGTTCTCATAGAAGTCACGAGCTCTCGTCATGTCGGATGCCGAAAGGGTCGGCGAGATGGCAAACGAGCTCAGCATCGAATCGGTTCTCCCTGAGAATGTGCTTTGCAGAAGATACACGTAGGTGAAGGACGACCCACGTGTGCGAGTGAGAGGACTTGAACCTCCACGGGATCACTCCCACAGGGACCTGCTGGGCCACCAGGGGCCGTCAGGCGAGCCGCGCTAGT
>DASWKM010000103.1:0-7382 GCA_036396635.1 Acidimicrobiia bacterium | reverse complement strand
CCGCCACGTCATAGGCCCGGCGGAGCAGGCTCACGTCACCGTCGGGGTAATGGGCCCGAAACGCGTCGAGCACGTCGACCAAGGCGGCCGACGTCACCTGGTCAGTCGTATCGGAGAAGGGCATGGATAGGGACCCCGTCTAGCTTGTCGGCTCCACCCAGGAAAACGAGCTCGATGAACACCGAGAACCCGACCACCTCGGCACCGACATGCCTGAGCAGCCGGATCGCGGCGGCCGCCGTACCCCCGGTGGCGATGACGTCGTCCACCAACAAGACTTTCTCGCCCTGCAGCAGCGCGTCGGTATGGATCTCGAGAGCATCGATGCCGTATTCGAGCTCGTACTCCTCCCGCACCGTCTCATAGGGGAGTTTGCCTGGCTTGCGCAGCGGGATGAACCCCGCCACGAGACGACTCGCCACCGGCGTCGCCAGGGTGAACCCGCGTGCTTCGATACCGGCCACCTTCGTGATGCCCATGTCGATGAAAGGCTCCGTCATGGCGTCGATCAGCTCGTGGAACGCGTGTGGGTCGCCGAGGACAGGCGTTATGTCCTTGAAGACCACCCCGTCTTCGGGGAAGTCCGGGATGTCCCGGACCAGTGACTCGAGTCGGCTCACACTGAAAGTGTACGACCCGGTCAGCGTCTTCCCGATTTCGACCGGCGCTGGACCCATTCTGCTCGCTCCACCCAGGCCGGCTCCTTCTCTTTCCAGGTGCCCAGCAGCGGTGCAGCCACGAAGATCGAAGAGTACGTCCCGGCGGCGATCCCCACGAACAGGGCCAAGGCAAAGTCGCCGAGGGTTGGTGCCCCGAGGACGAACGAACCGACGAACAAGATGCTGCCAACCGGCAGGAGGGACGTGAGAGAAGTTGCCAGCGAGCGCGCCAGGACCGAGTTCATGGCCTGATTGACGATTGCCGTGAAGGTCTTCTCCTCCTCCAGCACGACCAGCTCAGAGACCTTGTCGAAGACCACCACTGTGTCATAGAGGGAGTATCCGAGCACCACCAACACGGCGACCACGGTGGCCGGGCTCACTGGAAACCCGGTGAGGGCGTACACACCGACGGTTATGACGAGGTCATGGAACAATGCGGCCAGCCCCGTCAGGGCCATCTTGAGCTCGAGACGCCAGCTGATGAACAGGGCCACGGCACCGAGGAACACCCCCAGTGCGACGAGGGCACGTCTCGCTACCAACGCACCAAACGATGGGCCGACGGCCTCGATCGAGATTTCGGTCCTCACCGAGCCTGTGACCCCGGCAAGCGCGTCGACGGCGGCGCTCTCCGCCGGCGTGTCGAGCTCGCGCGTCGTGACGCGAACCGCCTCACCGTCGTCCAGGAGCTGGATGGTGGCGGCGCCGACCGCTGCCGTTTCCAGGGCCGAGCGCACCTCACCGACCTCGGCCCCGGCCGGGTTGGGTGCTTGCAGAGTGAGGCCTCCGACGAACTCGATGCCCAGGTTGAGGTGTCTGATCCCCAGCCCGGCGAGCGAGATCAAAAGGGCAATCGCCGAGATCGTGAACCAGCGTCGGCGCTTGCCGACGAAGTCGATGGTGGTCTCGCCCCGATTGAGTCGGCTCAACATGCTCATCTGGCCGCGCCTTCGATCGTGAACCATCCACCTGAGCCGAGCGACGTGGCGGCGAGTGCCCTCACCGCACGTCGGGTATACACCCGTGCCACGAAGATGTCGAGGATTGTCGCGAGCCCAAGGGCGATGGCGAACCCCTTGACCGCCCCCACGGCAAGGAACCACAAGAGGATGGCGGCCAGGAGCGAGACCGTGTCCGCCGTCAGGATGGTGCGAAAGGCGAGGCCAAAGCCTTCCTCGGTGGCATCCTCCACGCCGAGACCCTCCCGGATCTTCTCCTTGACCCGCTCGAAGTAGACGATGTAGCTGTCCGCCGTGATCCCGACAGAGACGATGATCCCGGTGACACCTGCGAGGGTCAATGTGAGCCCTTGCCATCGGCCGAGCAGCCCAAAGAGGGCAACTAGCAGGGAGCCAAAGACGCTTAGCCCGGCGATGGCCACGAGACCCATCGATCGGTACCCGACGAGGAGAACGACCACGACCAGAGCCAGGCCAAGGATCCCGGCCACTATCCCCGATCGCAGTGAGTCGGTCCCGAGCGTCGCCGAGACCTTTTGCACCGCCGACACCTCGAACGCCACCGGAAGCGATCCGTAGCGCAGAGTGAGGGCGAGATCCTGGGCCTCCTGCTGTGCCTCGGTGTCGGAGCCGATGGTGATCAACGCCCTCCCGCCGCTGATACCGGTCTCCGGGCTGACGTCAGGGTTGACCGATGGGGCGGAGATGACCTCGCCGTCGAGGATGATCGCGATCTGACGACGAGGGTCTCCGACCGGGAAGCCGGCCGCTTCCGCGGTCAGTTGGGCGAATTTCTCCCCGCCATCCGGGGTCAGATCGAGCGTGACCGTCCAGATGCCGGTCGTGGTGTCGAAGAAGGGCAAGGCCTCGTCGACGTCCTCACCTTGCAGCTCAGCCGGCCCGACGTGGAGCACCTCATCTCCGAAAGAACCGCTGTGGACGAGGTAGGCATCCTTTGAGATGTCGTCCTCGATGCTGAGACCGGTGTCGTCATCGATTCCGGGGGTACCTGTCCCGGCCAGTGGGCTCGTCGTCCCGGGGAAGACCTCCAACACCGGGCGGAACGACAGGAGACCCGTCTGTCCCACGGCCTCTATGGCCCTTTGCTCGTCTTCCACACCGGGGAGCTGGACAACGACGGTGTCATTCCCGGAGACGGTGATCTCGGGCTCCTGAACCTCACCGAAGTCCTCGATGCGCCGGGTCATGATGTCGGTGGCAACCTCCAAGAGCTCGGGGTCCGTCCCGGCTGGGGCTTCGAGAACGACCGCGGTCCCTCCTTGCAGATCGAGGCCGAGCCTCGGGCTCATGTCGAATGCGAGGACCGCAGCGAGGCCTCCCCAGGCGATGGCGAGGACGATGAAAAGGCCGATCAGCCTTCGGGTCACTTAGTGGCCCGTCTCATAAATACTTGTGGCGTCTCTCCGGCCCTCGACGCTCCTGGAGGCGTCGAAGTGCTCGCCGCAGCTCCCCGTGCGAGACGCGCGCTTCTCCTTGCCAGATGACGCCGTTGGCTCGGAGATACGCGCACACTATTTACGCGACAGACCACTTAGGTGTCGTCCCCCACACGAGCACCGATGGCGCGCTTGGAGAACCTGATCCGACCGTCCTCGACCTTGAGGACAACGCTGTCGTCATCGACAGCTATCACCGTGCCGTGGATGCCACCGATGGTGCGCACTTCGGCGCCGACCTCGAGCGACTCAGCCAGCTGTCTCTGCGCCTGGGTGCGTCTGCGCTGGGGGCGGATGATCAGAAAGTAGAAGACGCCGACCATCAGGGCCAGGAAGAGAAGAGAAGGCAGTGCGCTCGTTCCCTCCTGGGCAAGCACGACAAGAGTCACGGTTCCTCCGGGACTGGGGGGTATTACGCGGCGAGGTTAGGCAATGCGTTGGACCTAGGTCGAACTGCTGTCTGGCCGTCGTGAGCCTCGTGCGTTTCTCACCTCCGCCATGTAGTCATCGAGCCTGCCCTTCTCGATGGCCTCCCTGGCACCGGCGACGAGATCGAGGACATATCGAAGGTTGTGGATGGTGAGCAGGCGGTGTGAGCTCAGCTCGCTCATCCGGACGAGATGCCTCATATACGCCCTGCTGTAGCGGGCACATGTCAGACATGGGCACTGCGCGTCGATTGGAGCGTCGTCGTTGGCGAACTCGGCCCGGTTGAGGTTGAAGTCACCGATCCGAGTCAATGCCCTGCCGTGTCTCGCCACTCGGGTGGGTATGACACAGTCGAAGATGTCCGCCCCCCTGGCAATGGCGTCCAAAAGCCCGTCGGCGTCGCCCAGACCCATCACGTATCTCGGTTTGTCGTGAGGGAGCTCGGAGACGGCGGCCTCGAGGGCGGCGTTGCGTTCCTCTGCCGGCTCGCCAACCGACAACCCACCGATGGCGAGCCCGTCGAAGCCGAGCGCCGCGGTGTCCCGGGCGCTCTCTGCCCTCAGATCGGGCTCGGCCCCACCCTGGACTATCCCAAAGAGGGCCTGATGGGGGTGAGTCCTCGCAGCCAGGCACCGTTCGGCCCACCTCAAGGTCCTGCGCATCTCCGTCTCCACCCTCTCCCGCGGGGCCGGCAGGCCCACGCAGACGTCTAGTGCCATGGCGATATCGGGCCCGAGCCGCTCCTGTACCGACACGGCATCCTCCGGCGTCAGCCGCACGCTCACACCATCGAAGATCGATGCGAACGTCACTCCTTGCTCATCGATATCCGGCTTCAGTGAGAAGATCTGGAAGCCGCCCGAGTCGGTGAGAATGGGGCGGTCCCAACCCATGAATTCGTGGAGGCCACCAAGCTCGGCGATTAGGTCGGCGCCGGGGCGAAGCATCAGGTGATAGGTGTTGGCGAGAATGATCTCCGCACCGACCCGATGCAGGTCGTCGGTGTCGACCGCCTTGACCGCGGCCCTGGTCCCGACCGGCATGAATGCCGGCGTGCTCACCCTGCCGTGCGGCGTCCTCAGCGTTCCGGCTCGGGCGGCTCCGTCGACGGCATTGGACTCCCAGGTGACTGAGGTGGCCATTTGCTCAGGCTACGTCTGGGCCCTCTCGGCGTACATCGCATCGCCGAATGAGAGAAACCTGTAGTCGCGGTCGAGTGCGGTCTCATACGCGCGGCGCCACCCCGGCCCCATGAATGCGGCGAGAAGCACCAGGAGCGTCGAACGCGGCTGGTGGAAGTTGGTGACCAAGGCGTCCACGACCTGGAACCGACCGCCGGGCCGCAGGAACAGGTCGGTTCGCATGTCCCCCGCCTCGACACCGCCGGCCCCGTCCGCCATCGACTCGAGAGTGCGCGCCACCGTGGTGCCGACCGCCACCACCCTGTCGCCCCGGACCCGGGCGGCCGCGATCCGGGTGGCGGTCGAGTCGGGGACCGAGCACCATTCCGAGTGCATGACGTGGTCTTCGATCTCTTCGGTGGTGATGGGGCGAAACGTGTCGAGAGACACATGGAGGTCCACCGAAGCGATGTCGATGGCCTTGTCGTTGAGTCTTCCCACCACCTCCTCGGTGAAGTGGAGACCTGCGGTCGGCGCCGCCGCCGAACCGACAGCGGACGCGAAGATGGTCTGATATCGACCAGGGTCGTCCAGTTCGCCAGTGAAGTAGGGCGGGAGCGGCATGGTCCCCAGCCGCTCGATGGCGGTCTCGGGATCGTCACAGTCGAGCCCCACAACCACCGTCCCACCGTCGGGCTCGGTGAGGATGGTTGCCGTGAGGTCTCCGATCTCGACCGTGACTCCCGGTCTGAGACCACGCGATGGCCCGGCCAGCGCTTTCCATCTCCCATCGTCCCGCCGATCCAGGAGCAGCAGCTCGACCTTTCCGCCGCTGTCCCTCCGCCTGCCGATGAGACGGGCCGCTCTCACCCGCGTCTCATTGACCACCACCAGATCGCCCCGGTCGAGCAGGTCAGCCAGGTCGAGGAATCGATGATCGGACAGGTCGCGGGTGTCGAGAAGACGCGAGTCGTGCCGTGGCTCGATGGTGCTTTGGGCAATCGCCGACTCGGGCAGGTGGTAGTGAAAGTCGCTGACCTTCAGAGCAACGTTCCCTGGGGGTCGACAGGTGGCTCCATGCCGAGGTGGAGGTATGCGTGGCCGGTGGCCATGCGCCCACGCGGGGTTCGCCGGATCAGCCCCGACTGGAGAAGGAAGGGCTCGTACGCATCTTCGACCGTCTCTGGCTCCTCGCCAACCGCTATCGCCAGGGTGGACAACCCCACCGGGCCGCCGCCGAATTTGTGGACGATCGCCTTCAGGATCGATCGATCGACTTTGTCGAGCCCGAGGTCGTCGACCTCGAAGACATGAAGGGCCATCTCGGCGACATCGATCGTGATGATGCCCGACGCGCGGGCCACCGCATAGTCACGAAGCCGAGCCAGCAATCGATTGGCGATACGCGGAGTCTGTCGGCTCCGCCCCGCGATCAGGTCGGCGGCGGCGGAGTCGATCTGCACGTCGATGATCCCGGCGGAGCGCCGAATGATGCGGGCCAGGTGCAACGGCTCGTAGTAGTCGAGCCGTTCCTCGATACCAAAGCGGTCCCGAAGCGGGGCGGTCACCTTCCCCTTGCGGGTGGTGGCGCCGACCAGGGTGAACCGGGGCAGGTCGATGCGAATGGATTGAGCCGTCGGCCCCTTGCCCAGCACCACGTCGAGTTGGAAGTCCTCCATGGCCGGATAGAGCACCTCCTCGACGGCACGGGGAAGCCGATGGATCTCGTCGATGAAGAAGACATCATGTGGCTCGAGGTTGGAGAGGATCGCGGCGAGGTCTCCCGGACGCTCCAGGGCGGGACCCGAGGTGACCCGAAAGCCAACCCCCTTCTCGGCGGCGATGATCCCGGCCAGCGTGGTCTTGCCCAGACCGGGCGGGCCCGAGAAGAGAACGTGGTCGAGAGCGCGGTCCTCCTTGATGGAGGCTTCGAGCGAGATCTGGAGACGCTCTTTGACCTTGTCTTGGCCGACGAAGTCGTCAAGACGTCTCGGTCGGAGCGAGATCTCCTCCTCGTCCGCGATGATCGGGCTGAGCAGGCTCTCTTCTCTAGTCATCGCTTGCCCAGACGTTGCAACGCCGTCTTCACCTGTAACTCGATGGGCGCGGCCGGGTCGAGGTCGGCCACGACCGAGTTGATCTCGGCCGTCGAGTATCCCAGCCCTTCTAGTGCCTGTCTGACACCGCCCAGGGACCGGGTAGCGACCAGCTCGATCTCCCGCCCCGACAGTTTGGGCGCCAGGTCGAGGACGATCTTCTGGGCACCACGCTTGCCGACACCGGGTGTGATGGTCAGCGCGTCCGGGTCCTCACCGGTGATGGCGCGCACGATCTCCGCCGATGTCATTGAGGCCAGCATCGCCAAAGCCACCTTGGGCCCGACTCCCGGGGCGGTGAGGAGGACACGAAAGAGCTCCCGATCAGCTTCGGCCGCGAAACCGGACAGACTGATGTCGTCGTCGCGCACGTGGGTGTGGGTGTGGACGACGATCTCCTCCCCTACTCCAGGCAATGCGGCCAGGTCACGTGTCGTCATCGCCACCTCATACCCAACCCCGGCGACATCGATCGTGATGCCGGACTCACTAGTCGAGACCAGCATCCCACGCAGACGCCCGATCATCGCAGGGCCTCCAGTGGTGCCACCCTCAGATGGCAGATGGCGATGGCCAGTGCGTCGGCGGCATCTGCGGGCCGGGGAGCATCTTTGAGGTTGAGGAGCCGGGCAACCATCTGCTGCACCTGGTCCTTGTT
>DASWKM010000102.1:0-17898 GCA_036396635.1 Acidimicrobiia bacterium | reverse complement strand
ACCGGCCCGCCGATCCCCGACGACGTGCTGCCCCGCATCTTCGACCCTTTCTTCACCACCAAGGAGCCGGGTGCGGGAACCGGGCTCGGCTTGCATACCGTCCACACCATCGTCAACCGCATCGGTGGGGATGTGGAGGTCTCGTCGGGGGACGATGGCACCGTGTTCACGGTGAGATTGCCCCTTGGCGGGGGTTGAGACGCAGCGAGAGTGCAAATCGCGTCGGATAGCGCCACGTTGTGCACGCTCGACGACGTGGGGGTTGATTGCGGCCCGCGGGGAAGGTTGTGTTCAACGGATGGGGGAGCTTCGTCTCATCAACACGTTCGCCGCCCGGCAATATGGTTGCTTCAACGTCGGCCAGGCGCGGGAGGCGGGGTTCGATCGCAACGCGGTGGGCCGTCGTCTTGCTAATGGGTCGTGGGTGCGGGTGGCACCACGTGTCTACGCGGTGGCATCGGCGCCGCCGATCTGGGAGAGACAATTGGCGGCGGCCGTGCTCAGCGCAGGCTGCGCCAGAGTGGCCGGGGCCTCCGCTGCCCGTCTCCACGGGTTCCATGGGGATTTGCGGGGCGGGCCGGTGATCATGGTCCCATCCAATGGCAGCGCCCGATCTCCGGTGGCAACCATCATCAGGTCCGACTTCTACGACGCGATCGCGACACATCGCGTGAAGGGCTTCGAAGTGACCTCACCTGCCGAGACTGTCTTCACGCTGGCCTCCACCCTCGACCTACGTGCCCTTTCTGCAACGTTGGATGATGTGTTGCTCACCGGGAAGGCGACCGTGGGTGAGTTCACTCCGATCTTCGACAGGGTCGTAGGGAGACGCGCTCGAGGAGCCGGCCGGTTGAGACGGCTCATCGAAGAGAGGCATCCCGATGAGTACGGGGTCGATTCCACGTATCTCGAGCGTCTGCTCGAGCGTGTTCTCTCGAACAGCCGGATACCACCGGCCACACGGGAGTTTCCGATGACGATCAACGGCTCGCCATCGAGGGTTGACGCGTTCATAGCGAGGTGGGACCTCGTTGTCGAGGCGGAAAGTCGACGCTGGCACGCCCGTACTGCCGACTTCGAAGCGGATCGGGCCCGCGACAACGCTTTGGCCGCGGCGGGCATACAGGTTCTGCGTTTCACCTATCGGATGCTCAAGGATTACCACGATCGATGCATTGACACCATCCTGGCTGTTGGGGCACACCAGAGTGCAAATCGCATCGGATAACGCCACGTTCAGCACGCTCGACGCGCCCTCACCCCACCAGTAGCGGGATCTCCACCTCTTCAGGCATGAGACCGCCGTGATAGCACCGGAGACGTTTGTCGAAACCCCGCGGCAACAAGACCTTGCCGCCGGGCGCCAACAAGAGCCGCTCGCCGAGATGGGAGACTGTCTCCTCGGTGGGATCGGGACCCAGCAGTGCCCAGGAGTCGATCAGGTCGCCACCGACGGACGCGGCCAGCTCCCTCATCAGCATCTCATCACCCCAAAGGTGAACCCCTCTCGCATCACCGGCATAGCGGAGATCGTCGAAATGCTTGTCCCGGATCAGGATCTTGTCGGTCTCGGCCACCTCGATGAGGCCATGATCGGCTGTCCCCAGCAACGCGGTCCCGCTGGGGAGAGCCGATGCAATGCCTTCCCAGATGGTGGCGGCGGTCTTCATCGCCTCCCCGAACTCCTCTGAGCTCTGGCCGGACACATGCCCGGCAACATCGACGAAAGGCACATAGGTGAAGACCAACCGTCTCGGCTGGCCAGCAAGCGACACCGTCGCCTCGACCAGGTCGAGGGTGTCCCAGACCCCCTCGAACCTGGCACCCCTGTAGAGCAGCCGGGACAGTGGTGTGCCGGCGAAGCCACCAGGCTGAACGGTGATCGGCTCGACCCCCGATGCGCGCAGACGCTCCCACAGGTTGGGTCGAGGGAGCAGCGACGGATAGTCGTATGCCACGTGCTCGCCTGTGATCGTGACCCATTTCAGGGTGTTGACCACCTGTCCGAGATCGGGGTACCACGTCAGATGTGCCACCTGGCCGTGTTGGGACGGCGCTAACCCGGTGGACACCGTGGCCAACGACACCGTCGTCGTCGACGGGAATCCCGACTGGAGGGCTCCCGCCATCGAGGCACGGAGGGGCCCGGCCGACACGTGCTCGAGCTGAGCGACACCGAGACCATCGAAGAGCACGAGAACGATGGTCTCGGCATCCGGTATCGCCGATGGGTCGGCCAAAGGCTTCGCAGGCGATGAGCCGATGAGCCGTCGCTCGATCTCGGCGACCAGGTTGACCAGGCCGGAGCCGTCGTAAGCAGGCGATTTCTCCATTGCGACCAGGCTAAACCCCGGCTTCGACCTGATTACGGGGCATGCGTATACTCGCCCGCGCCCAGTCCCCGACCCCAAAGAGGCATGAGCCCATATTTTGAGAGCTACCTGACGGTTGGCGCATTCGCTGCCCTTGGAGCGGTGTTGGTCCTCGTCATGCTCGGTGTGGCGGCAGTCCTCAGGCCGGTGAAACCCAGCAACGCGAAGCAGATGACCTACGAGTGCGGGGTCGATCCGGTTGGGAGTGGTTGGAGTCAGACCTACGTCCGCTACTACGTGTTCGGCCTCCTCTTCGTCATATTCGACGTCGAAGCGGTTTTCATCTTCCCGTGGGCAGTCAGACTCGAGGCGTTGGGCGTCTTCGGGCTCGTCGAGATGCTCGTGTTCATCGCCATCCTGGTCCTCGGGCTGGTCTACGCCATCCGCAAGGGAGTGCTCCGGTGGGATTGATCCAGAGATTCGGAGCACCCAAACCCGTGTCCTGGCTCCTCAACTGGTCCCGTCAGTACTCGTTGTGGCTCTTCCAGTTCGGCCTGGCTTGTTGCGCAATCGAGATGATGGCCGCATCCGGGCCCAGGTACGACTTCATGCGGTTCGGGATCATCCCCCTTCCCGCCTCCCCCCGTCAGGCCGACCTGATGGTCGTGGCAGGCACGGTCACCGACAAGATGGCTCCCTCGGTCCGTCGTCTCTACGACCAGATGCCCGAGCCCAAGTACGTGATATCGATGGGCTCCTGCGCCAACTGCGGAGGGCCCTACTGGGACTCGTATTCGGTCACCAAAGGTGTCGATCAGGTGATCCCGGTCGATGTCTACGTCCCCGGTTGCCCACCCCGTCCCGAGGCGCTCATGGACGGCATCGTCTTGTTGCAGCAGCTGATAAAGCACGAAGACCTGAAAGAGAAGTGGAATCAGCGTGACCTCGAGCCCGTCTGATACCCAGGCCCATCCACTCCAGTCATTTGCGGACCGGGTGGCAGAGGCAGTGGGGGGGACCGCCGAGATCCATTTCGACACCGTGAAGGTGACTGTGCCTGCCGAATCCTGGGTCGAGGCGCACACCAGGGCCCGTGACGACCTGGATCTGGTGTTCTTCTCCTGGCTGTCCGCCACCGACTGGGCGAACGATGTCCAGGCAGGCGAGCCGCTCCGTGACGAGGTCGAGGAACGGGTCGAGCTGATATCCGCCCTGTCCGACCTGACGGACGGCCGCATCGTCTTGTTCTCGACGAGCCTGGACAAGGACGAGCCCAGGATCCCGAGCTTGGTCGACGTGTACGCCGGGGCGAACTGGCACGAGCGCGAGGCCCACGAGATGTTCGGCATCGACTTCGAGGGCCACCCCAACCTCATCCACCTCTATCTGCCGGACGCCTTTATCGGCAACCCATTGCGCAAGAGCTATCCGCTCCTCAGCCGCGAGGTGAAGCCGTGGCCAGGGACCGTCGACGTCGAGGCCATGCCCGGGAGGGCCGATGAGCCGTCGACGGAGAACCCGGAGAGCTGAGATGACGATCGACGCCGACACCATTCATCATCTGAGTGAGGTACAGGTCTCGGTCGAGCTGCAGACCGAGGACATGACCCTCAACATCGGGCCTCAGCATCCCTCGACGCACGGTGTTCTCAGGCTGGTGGCCCGGGTCGACGGGGAGCGATGCTTCGACGTCCAGCCGGTCATCGGGTACATGCACCGCGGCTACGAGAAGCTCTCAGAGGTTCGGACCTACCCCCAGGTCACCACCATCATCAACCGCATCGATTGGGTGTCCGGGTATGCCAACGAGGTCCCATTCATCGTCGCGGCCGAGAAGCTCATGGAGCTCGAGGTGCCCGAGCGGGCCCAGTACATACGCCTGATCCTGACCGAGATGGCCCGGATCTCCTCCCATCTCGTGTTCAACGCCTCTTATCCGCTGGAGCTGGGGGCGGCAACGCCGCTCTTCTTCGCCCTTCGGGAGAGAGAGCGCGTCCTCGATCTGCTGGAGAGTGTCACCGGGGGGCGGTTCCACCCCAACTTCAATCGGATCGGAGGAGTCAAACCGGCATACGGGTCCGGCTCGACCACCCGCAAACAGCTCCAAGACCTACCGGCCGGCTTTCTCGGTGGGACCCGGAATGCCATGGAAAAGGTGCTCGAGTCTGTGGATCAACTCGAAGCGCTGGTGGCCGATAACGAGATCATCCTCGCCCGCACCAGGGGCGTGGGCGTGCTCCCACCCGAGGTTGCCGCCGCCTATGGGGTGTCCGGGCCCAACCTTCGAGCCTCCGGTGTTCCCTTCGACCTACGCAAGACCCAGGACTACCTGCCCTACGACAGGTTCGACTTCAAGGTCGTCACCGCCGAGAACGGCGACTGCTGGGACCGGTGGTGGGTGCGTCTCCAGGAGATACGTGAGTCGGCCAAGATCATCCAACAGGCCATCGACTCGATCCCCTCGGGCGACCTCCAGGCCAAGGTCCCCAAGGTGATCAAAGTCCCCAAAGGCGAGACCTACGTCCGAGCCGAGAATCCGAAGGGCGAGATGGGCTATTACCTCGTCTCCGACGGCGGTCAGGGTCCGTACCGGTTGAAGATCCGCTCGGCCAGCTTCTCCAACCTATCGATCCTCCCGTGGATCCTCGAAGGCATCCTGGTGCCCGACATCATCGCCATCATGGGATCACTCGACTTCGTGTTGGGTGACGTGGACAGGTGATGGACCTCCTGGCCGACCTCTTCTCCAACTTCTGGGTTTCCCTGGGGGGAAAGCTCCTGCTCGTCGCAATGATGATCCCGTTGGTGGGAATGGTCATCGGGTTCGCCGAGATGAAGCTCTCCGCCAAGATGCAATATCGGGTCGGCCCCTATTTCGCCGGCGGCCGTTGGGGCTGGGCCCAGCTGATCGCCGACGGTGTCAAGTTCTTCCAGAAAGAGGACATCATCCCCGACGACGCCGACCGGCCCGTCTTCAAGTTCGCCCCGATCCTCGTCCTCATCGGGACCGTCGCCCTTCTCGTCGTGATCCCGTTCGGCCCCAGCCTGATCTTCCGAGATCTCGACGTGGGGATCTTCTACGCACTGGCCATCTCCTCGTTGAGCACGATCGGCATCTTGATGGCCGGCTGGTCGTCCGCCAACAAATACTCGTTGATCGGTGGTCTCCGTGCCGCCGGCCAGCTCATCGCCTACGAGCTGCCATTGGTCCTGGCCGTGGTCGGCTCGGTGATCCTTGCCGGCACCATGAGCATGCAGGGCATCGTCGAGGCCCAGATCGAGGCCGGCTATCCGTATGTGATCTTCCAGGTGGTCGGGTTCGTCATCTTCATGATCGCGGCCCTCGCCGAGCTGACCCGTATCCCCTTCGACATGCCGATCGCTGAGTCCGAGCTGGTCATGGGATATCTCACGGAGTACTCGGGATTCAGGTTCTTGTTCTTCTTCCTGGCCGAGTTCGCCAACATGTTCACGATGTCGGCGATCGCGGCAACCCTGTTCCTCGGTGGCTACTGGCTCCCCGGCATCCCCGAGGACGTGCTCGAGTTCGCCGGACCGATCATCCTCATCGCCAAGGTCTTCCTGCTGGTCTTCGTCATGATCTGGTTTCGCTGGACCTTCCCCCGCTTCCGTGAGGATCAGCTGCAGGGCCTGGCATGGCGATGGCTGGTCCCTCTCGCCTTCGTGAACATCGCAGTGACCGCAACTCTGAAGGTGCTGCTCTGATGTCCGTCAACGGCAACCGCCCGGTTCTCGGCATGGGGATGGCCAAGGGACTGTGGGTCACCCTATCAGCGATGTTCAAGACCATCCTCCTGCCCGGCAGGTACCTGGCCACCGTGAATTACCCCAAGGTCAAGGAGACTCCGGTGCCAAGGGCGCGCGGCGTGATCGCCCTGGATCAGGAGGCCTGCACGGTGTGCATGCTCTGCGCACGGCAATGTCCCGACTGGTGCATCTACATCGAGGGCCACAAAGAGGAGTTGACACCCGACAAGCCCGGCGGCCGGGTCAAGATTCGATCCAAGCTGGATCGCTTCGACATCGACTACGCCTTGTGCATGTACTGCGGGATCTGTGTCGAGGTATGCCCCTTCGACGCCCTGTTCTGGAGCCCGGAGTATGAGTACTCGGAGCAGAAGATGGGCGACCTCATGCACGACATGGACCGTCTCCAGGACTGGATGAAGACGATCCCCGAGCAACCGGCGTTGGAAAAGTGACGTTCACCGACTGGATAGGCGAGCCGGTGAACTGGTTCTTCACCGCCATCGGCTTGGTGGTGCTGTTCGCTGGTCTGAGGGTGGTCACGGCGAAGAACGTGGTGCACTCGGCGCTCTACCTGGTGGGGGCACTGGGCGGCACTGCAGGGCTGTTCGTGCTCCTCTCCGCCGAATTCGTCGCATGGGTGCTCGTCCTGGTCTACATCGGCGCGGTCATCGTCCTGTTCCTGTTCGGGATCATGATCACCCGGGCGCCGACAGGGCTCGACGAGGGATTGGACGCAGAGAAGAAGGTGTGGCCGGTTGCCCTTTCGGTGGCCGTGTTCGTCGCAATGGCCTGGTCATCGATCGAAAGCTTCGAGCCAACGGTGTTGCTAGGAACGGGCGAAGCGACCTCCACCGAGCTGGTGGGCGAGTCCCTGCTCGGTCGTTTCGTCATCCCCTTCGAAGTCGTGTCCTTCGTCCTCCTGGCGGCCCTCGTCGGGGGAATAACCATCGCCCGGCGTGACCTCACCCCGGTCGAAGAAGAGGAAAGGGCCGCGGTCTGATGATCGTCCACCAATTCCTCATACTCGCCGCGGCACTCTTTGCGATGGGGGTCTACGGCCTCTTGGTTCGTCGCAACATCGTCCTGATCCTGCTGTCGGTGGAGCTCATGCTCAATGCGGTCAACATCAACCTGATCGCATTCGAGTCGATGCTGGCCACCCCTCAGGCGATCGGACAGGTGTTCGCCATCTTCGTCATCACCGTGGCTGCCGCCGAGGTCGGAATCGGCCTAGCCATCGTCTTGATGATCTTCCGCAATCGCCGTTCCGCCAACGTCGACGATCTCAACCTGATGCGATGGTGAGGCTCGCATCGCTTCGCCCGCCCACGGCAGCAGGCGGCTGGTACCGGGAGGTCACGAGGTGAGCTTCTTCGTGGACACCGCCGGCATCATGCTGGTTACCCCTTTGATGGCATTCCTCGCCATCCTCGCCGTCGGGAAGCGGATGAAGCACAAGGGCGGTGAGATCGCTGTCGCCGCGCTGGCCGTCAACCTGGTCTGGGCCACCGTCCTCTTCGTGATGAACATGACCGAAGGCGTCCTCGACCAGACCACCTTCGAGATCGCAAGGATCGGAAGCGGCCTCGTCTTCGAGCTGGGGTGGGTGGTCGACGGTCTCTCGATCATGATGTTCTTCCTGGTCAACCTGGTCGGCCTGCTGGTGTTCATATATGCCCTCGGATACATGCATGGAGATGTCCGGGTTCCCTGGTTCTTTGCCGCCTTCTCATTGTTCGCCGGGTCGATGCTCATCCTGGTGGGCGCACCCAACCTGGTCCAGCTGATCATCGGATGGGAGGGGGTGGGGCTCGCCTCCTATTTCCTGATCGGGTTCTACTGGGACGACCTGGACAATGTGAAGGCGGGAAACAAGGCCTTCCTCACCAACAAGGTCGGTGATGTCGGCCTGGTCCTTGGTGCGATCATCCTCGGCGTCACCATCGGCACCTTCGACTTCGCCAGCCTGGCGGAGGCGGCAACCGAGCATGCCGAGGCCCTGGGCGCCGTCGCCGTCGTCGGAGGCTTGCTGCTCTTCTTCGGGGCCATGGGCAAGAGCGCCCAGTTCCCGCTCCACATCTGGCTTCCCGACGCGATGGCCGGTCCCACCCCAGTCTCCGCCCTCATGCACGCGGCAACGATGGTCACCGCCGGCATATACCTCATGGCCCGGGTCTTCCCGCTCTTCGAGAACCTGGCCGAGGAGGTGCGGCCCCTGATGGTGGCCATCGGGGCGATCACGCTGTTCGCCATCGGCCTGCTGGCCCTGGTGGCCAATGACATCAAGAAGGTGCTGGCGTATTCGACCGTGTCCCAGCTCGGTTACATGATGACCGCGGTGGCTGCGGGCGGATACACAGCAGGCCTATTCCATCTGTTCACGCATGCATTCTTCAAAGCACTCCTCTTCCTCGGAGCTGGTGCAGTCATCCACGCCGTGCACTCCAACGACTTGAGTGACATGGGAGGGCTTCGCAAGCACATGCCCACCACATACTGGACCTTCCTCGTCGGGTCCCTGGCCCTGGCCGGGATCTTCCCCTTCTCCGGGTTCTGGTCCAAGGACGAGATCCTGGCGACCCTCGGCACCGAGGGATACACCGCGGTGATGTGGATCGCCATTGCCGGCGCCTTCGTTACCGCCTTCTACATGACCAGGTGCGTCGCCCTCACCTTCTTCGGCACCTTCAAGGGCCACGGCACGCCACATGAGGCCCCGCGTTTGATGACCGGTCCGCTGATCGGTCTGGCCATCCCGTCGATCCTGATCGGGGCGGCGAACATCCCTGGTGTTGATTGGCCGGGGATCGGCAACTTCACCGATTGGCTGGGGGTTCGGGTGGTGGCCATGGGTGACCACCATGCCGAGGGGATCGATTACGCCCTCGCCGGCATCGGCCTCGGCGCGGCACTCGCCGGGATCGCCATCGGTTGGCTGATCTACGGTAAGGATCGCTCGACCCAGGAGGAACGTGACCGCTTCGAGGTGCCCGGTCTCTTCCCCTTGCTGCGACGCAAGTACTACGTCGATGACGTGGCGTTGGGGCTGGTCGGGGCCACATCGGGCCCGGTGGCCCGATTCGTCGATTGGACCAACACCTACATCCTCGACGGCATCGTCAACGCCGTGGGCGGAGCCACCAAGTTTCTCGGCGGCATCGTCTACAACGGTGTGGACCAGATCGTGGTGGACGGGATCTTCAATGGTCTTTCGGCGGCGGCCGACGGGGCCGGATCGGTGCTACGCAGGCTTCAGACCGGTCGTGTCCAGCAGTATGCCTCGGGTTTCGTCGGAGGTGTGTTGATCCTCGTCGTCCTATTCGTCTTCGTCATCTAGGAGGCTCGTATGCGATCTAAGAGAGGCAGCTAGCAATGGAATGGTTCGAGACCTGGGGACTGACGGTCACCGTCTTTGCCCCCGTGGTGGGCGCCCTGCTCCTCGGGCTCATCAACAGAGACAACGAGGGCGCCCTCAAGTGGACTGCTCTGGTGGTGGTCGCCCTCGCCTTCATCGCGTCGATACTGGTGGTGGCAGGGTTCGATTTCGGCGGTGGTGGCTACAACAGCTATCAGTTCGAGGTCAACGAGACCTGGATCGGTGCCATCAACGCCAACTACCACGTCGGAGTCGACGGGATCAGCCTTCCCCTGTTGGTCCTCTCCACCTTCATCGTGCTCTTGTCGGTCATCTACTCGTGGAATCATTGGGACGAGCCGAAGAACCCCAAGGCCTTCCTCATCCTGATGCTGATCCTGGCCACAGGCATGAATGGCACGTTTGTCGCCCTCGACCTGGTGCTGTTCTTCATCTTCTTCGAGATCGTGTTGTTGCCGATGTACTTCATGATCGGCATCTGGGGCGACAAGACGCCCCGGAAGGTGCCCGGATTCACCAAGGTGGTCGAGACCCGGCTCTACGCCGCCATCAAGTTCTTCCTGTTCACGCTCTTCGGCTCGGCCTTCATGCTCCTGGGCTTTCTGGCCCTCTACTTCGAGTCCGGCAACCACGGTGGCCTCGGGCGGACGTTCGACATAACTCAGCTCACCGAGCTGGGGGCGGCCGGAGCCTTCACCGGGAGGTTTGCCTTCTTCGTGTTCGGGGCGATGTTCCTCGGTTTTGCGGTCAAGGTGCCGATGTGGCCCCTGCACACCTGGCTCCCCGACGCCCACACCGCTGCGCCCACGGTGGGCTCTGTGTTGCTGGCAGCCATTCTCCTGAAGCTCGGCTCATACGGGTTCATCAGGATCTCGTTGCCGATCCTTCCCGAAGAGGCGAGAAACTGGGCGGCCTTCATCGCGATCCTCGCCGTGATCGGGATCATCTACGGATCGCTGGCTTGTCTCGCCCAGACCGACATGAAACGTCTGATCGCGTTCTCCTCGGTCGGTCACATGGGCTTTGTGATGCTGGGCATCGCCACCATGACCGACGTCGGCATCAACGCGTCGATCATCGGGATGGTCGCCCATGGCCTGATCACGGGGCTGTTGTTCTTCCTGGCGGGTTCGATGTCACACCGGTATCACACGAGGGAGATGTCCCGCCTCGGCGGCAACATCAAGCTGATGCCGGTGATAGGTGGGATTTTCGCTTTCACTGCGATGGCATCGCTCGGCCTACCTGGCCTGGCCGGGTTCTGGGGCGAGTTCATGTCCCTGGTATCGGCCTACAACCCGCTCGACGGGCTGTCGCTCGGTGTCTTCCGAACCGCGATGGTGTTGGGGGCCGTGGGGACGATCTTGACCGCGGGCTACATGTTGTGGATGCTGCAGCGGGTCAACCTCGGTGAGCCGAATCGTGAGTGGGACGGTCGTGAGTTCCACGATGCCGACCGCTTCGAGCTGGCCGCCTGGGTGCCGGTGATCGTGCTGATCGTGATAATCGGCTTCTACCCGAAGGTCGTCTTCAACTCGACCACCGACGCCGTGACGGCACTCGTCGACATGGCTTTCGGCTCGGACGCGACGGCTTCGATCTCGAGTCTGGTGAAGGGCGGATAGTGACGTTCGAGATCGACTATCTCGCACTCGCCCCCGAGCTGATCGTCGTGGCCACGATGATCCTGGTGTTGGCGCTCGACCTGGTTCTGACCCGCGCCCAGAAGTATTGGACGGCGACGGTGTCGGTGGCGGGGACGGCCCTGGCATTGATCCCGCTCGCTGTCCTCGCCCTCAAGGACGAGGTCGTATCGATGTTCGATGGCTCCTACGTGGTCGACGAGTTCGCCCTCGTCCTCAAGGGCCTTTTCCTGGTGGCGGCCTACATCGTGTTTCTGATGTCCCATCACTACATCGAGTCGGACCGCTACTACCAGGGCGAGTATTACTTCTTGTTGCTGGCCTCGATCCTCGGGTCCTTGGTCATGGCCTCCTCCCGTGACCTGATCGTCCTGTTCATCGGGCTGGAGCTGGTAACCGCACCGCTCTTCCTCCTCACCGGCTGGCGGAAAGGTGACGTCAAGTCGAACGAGGCCTCGATGAAGTACTTCATCCTGGGCGTGCTGTCGACTGCCATCTTGTTGTACGGGATGTCGCTGCTCTTCGGCCTTACCGGTGAGGTCGCCTTCGCCGGCATCGCCGAGGCCACGGCCGGCATGGCCGACGAGCCGGCGTTGATCATGGCCATTCTGTTCTTGATGGTGGGGTTCGGGTTCAAGGTCGCCGCCGTGCCGTTCCACTTCTGGGCGCCCGACACCTATGAGGGGGCGCCCACACCGATCAGCGCCTATCTATCGGTCAACTCCAAAGGAGCCGGGTTCGTGGCCATGCTCATCGTCATGTACCAGGCCCTGCCCGGTCTGTCGGACGTGTGGGCCCCGGCATTGTGGCTGCTTGCCGCATTGTCGATGACCATCGGGAACCTCTCCGCATTGCGCCAGTCCAACATCGTGCGGCTGCTTGCGTACTCCTCGGTCGCCCAAGCCGGGTTCATGCTCGTTCCATTCGCCGCCGCCGCCGTCGCCGGTGCCGACCTGCAGGAGGCGTTTGGTGCCACACTGATCTACCTCGTCATCTATGCCGTGATGAACCTTGGCGCGTTTGCGGTCGTGATCGCCGGGGCCCGCAAGACCGGATCTGGTGAAATCTCACGCTGGGCGGGTCTGGCCAGGGTGGATCCTATTCTTGGTGTGTTGACGGCAGTCTTCTTCTTCAGCCTCGCGGGTATCCCGCCACTGGCGGGATGGTTCGCCAAGTTCGAGATGTTCCGCTCGGTGATGATCGCCGACCCCGCCACCATCGCCCTGGCCGTCATCGCCGCAGTCAATGCCGTGATCGCCCTGTATTACTACGCGCGGGTGGTGCGCAGCGTCTGGCTCGACGACCCCACCGGTGAGCTCACCGAGGAGGCGGGGGCGGCCCCTGCCGGCTCGCTCCGTCTCGCCCTTGGGGTGGCAGTTGCCGTCACGGTCGCAATCGGGGTCTACCCCGACATCGCCGCCTTCGTCAGGGACGCCGCCCAGGTACTAGCCACCGGCGGCTGAACGTGTTCCTAATGCTGCGGCGATCATTGGCCGCGCGGAAAGCCACTAGGCCCTCGTCACCCCGCTCCGTCGCGCCGTCCGAAATTCACGGTCCAGCAGAGACCAGAGGGAATGGTCGACCCAGTTACCCCGGATGAGCAGCTCTTCTCGGAGGATGCCCTCCCTGGTGAAGCCGAGCTTCTCCGCCACCCGGTCGGATGCGTCGTTGCCGATGGCGATGCGCAGCACGACCTTGTGGTAACCCAAGGCGCCGAATGCTTCCTCCAGCAGCAGGCCAACCGCCTCGGTGCAGATTCCCCGGCTCGTCTCGTCCGAGCGCACCCAGTAGCCGATCTCGGCGATCTTTCCCAGCTTGGAGACTGTCCAGAACGAGATGTTGCCGACGTGGCGCTTCGCGTCGTCCTTCATCCGAATCGAGTAGTCCCAAGCCCTCTCCTCCTTCCAGGCCTGCACCGACTCCCTGATGAAAGCGGCGGTGTCGGAGGGCGTGTAGTCCATGCGAGCCCATGGGAGCCATTGGTTGAGATCGGTCAACGACGCCTTGATCGCATCGTCGAGTGTGGTCGCGTCACGACGGATGAACCGTTGCAGCATCAGTCGATCGGTCTCGAGATGTGGCCGTGGCACCGGTTCAGGGTACAGGCGGGCTTAACCTCCAGGTCACATGTGGGACCAACTCCATCTCGTCGACAGCTACCCCGAACCCGGAGACAGGCCCCTTGCCGCGGTGCTCGCTCCCTTGTTCGAGGATGACGACGGTCAGCTCCGCCTGATACTCACCAAACGCCCCGACACGATGCCGACGCACGCCGGTCACATCTCCTTTCCCGGGGGGCGGCCCGACCCCGGGGATGACGGGCCCGTGGGCACGGCGATTCGGGAGGCCCACGAAGAGGTCGGGATCGATGAGGACCAGGTGGAAGTGCTCGGGTTCCTTCCACCGATCGACACCGTGGAATTCACCCTCCTGGTGGTCCCGGTCGTGGCCAGGATCAGCACGCCTCTCGGCCTGGTCCCTTCCGAGCGCGAGGTGGCAAAGGTGTACATGCCGCTCGTCTCCGATCTGGCCGACGCCGACAACTGGTCCCACGTGCCCTGGAACGGATGGAGAGTCTGGTACTTCGACCTCGGTGGAGACACCCTTTGGGGGGCGACCGCGAGGATGGTCCGCCAACTGGTTGGGCTGGAGGAATAGGCAATCCGCCCTCAAATATCACGGTTGTGATGCCGACAATCCAAATGTGAATCCACGCGCCCCGATGAATGCGCGATACCGCTTCCACCGATATGTCGCGGGCCTGCTCGCGGCGACGGTGCCGTTTGCTGCTGCTATCGAGCTCATCCGGGCCATGGACGGTGGGGTGTCTGCGGTGAGCCGTGTGCTCGGCCCGGTGACTCTCACGGTTTGGGCCCTGAAGGTGGCCCGCTCTCGAAAACCGAACGCTCTTCCGCTCGTCGTCGCCGCGATGTGGTTTGTCGGGTCGTTGATCGTGATCGAAGCCGTGTTCGACACCGAGGTGACGTCGGTCGACTTCACCACCGCCTTCGGGCTGATGATGTTGTTCGCGGTCCTGGCCGGGAACCTCACATCCAGTCACCGGGTCCTCTGGGCAGGCGGCCTCGCTGCGTATGTGGCCGCATGGATCGTCACGATCGGTGTCCTGGACGGGACGCCGGTGGATGCAATCGCGACACGTGCCGTGATCGCCGTTGCCGGAGTCATCTTCACCACTGCGCTCGTGTCCGAGCTCTATTACCAGCTCCTCGTTGCGACCAATGCGCACAACCGGGCAACACGGCTCCAAGAGGCGGTGGCGCGTTGCTCGGAGGCGTTGTTGGTCCATCAGGACACATTTGCCCTCTATGAGGCGGTGCGCGCCGTGCTCGAGGCGACCGATGCCGACTACGCATATGTTGACCAGACGATCGAGATCGACGAGGAGCCCGCCTGGGAGATCGTCGCCGAGGCATTCACGGGCATCGGTGACGCGAGTGGTTGGATGGTTGGCAAGTACTCCACCGTCCCTCTGACATATGAGGCCCTCCTCGCTGGCCACGAGTCGGTGGTGCGGACCCGAGAGCTCAGGGGCACGGCCCGGGAGCAGTATGAGCAAGACAACATCGTGTCCGAGATCTGCGTACCGATATTCGTCGGCGGCGTGTTCAGGGGGTCCATCGGGTTCGTCGAGTACACCACCGAGCGCGAGTGGTCCAATGCCGAGGTCCAGACCCTGTGGAGGGCTGCGGACATGATCGGCGCCTATTGGCGGCGTCAGGAAGACGCCGATGCCCTGCGCGCATCCAACGCGTCGAAGGACAAGCTCCTCTCCTCGGTCTCCCATGAGATTCGAACCCCGCTGACCGCAATCGTGGGTCTTTCCGAGGAGATCGCGTCGAATCCAGCCGGCCTGGGACGGGAGGAGCTCGAGGAGCTCAACGGGATCATCGCGGTGCAGAGTCGTGAGCTGGCCGAGCTCGTCGAGGACCTCCTCGTTGCCTCCCGGGCCGACTTCGGCAATCTCTCCATTCGCCCGGAGGTTGTGAGTCTCGCCGACCAGGTCGATCGGGTCCTCCAAGGCGTGAGGGAGTCTTCGCCCAACCGAAAGACGGTGGTCTTCTCCGGGGGCGACGTGACTGCATGGGCGGACCCGCTGCGAGTGAGGCAGATCATCAGGAATCTGGTGACCAACGCGCTCAAGTACGGTGGCGACCGGGTAGTCATCACCTTGCGGGAGGATGTCGGTGTGGCGGCCGTGGCGGTTGTCGACGACGGCGCCGGTGTCCCCGAGGCCGAGTCGCAGCTGATATTCGAGCGTTACTACCGCAGTGTGGACACACCGACCCAGCCCGGTTCGGTTGGGATTGGTCTGGCTGTCTCTCGCCAACTGGCCGAGATGATGGGCGGTTCACTCAGTTATCTGCCCGGTGCGGCGCAGCATCGCTTCGAGCTGGCATTGCCGTCGGTGGGCGGGCCCCGCGACCCCGATCCGGTGGCCTCTCCGGAATTCGCTACTCCACGGTGAGGGCATAAACTTCGACCCTCGGGGTTATGGGCTCTTCAAGACTCAAGAAACGCTTGCTGATCGGTGGCGCCGTCGCCGCCGTCCTGATCGTCGGGATCGGGGTCTATCTGGCCGTCTCGACCTGGGCGGCGGTGAACCGGGTGAGCATCGAGCGGCCCTCCCCCGAAAGCCCCGGTGGCGTTGTGGCCCAACCCGATGATGAGTCGGAGGAGGGCGAAGGTGAGCCGGAGCCGGTGCTCGACGAAGGCTTGCAGGTCTTCTTGATGGTCGGCTCCGATTCACGAGAGGACCTCGAGGACCCTTCGGGCTTTGGCGACTTCGAGGGGAACAGGGCCGATGTGGTGATGGTCCTGTTCAAGGATGGCTCCAGCACCGGTCTTTTGTCTCTCCCCCGCGACCTCCTCGTGGAAGACGTCTGCCACGGCGCCGAGGAGAGGCTCAGCGCGATGCTGGAGGGTTGTGACACGATGAACGGACCGACTCTGCTCACCATCACGGTCGAGTCCCTCATCGGTCAGGCGGTCGATCACTTTGCCATGGTCGACCTGGCCGGGTTCCAGGAGGCCGTGGACGCGGTCGGCGGTTATGAGATCTGCGTCGAGCGTCCCGTCAGGGACCAGCGCGCCGACCTGAAGCTACCCGCCGGGTGCACGCACGCCAGCGGCGCCCAGACACTTGCCTGGCTGCGCTCGAGGCACACCCAGGAGCTGACCGCGAGCGGGTGGCGGATACTGCCCGGAGTCAACGATCTGGTCAGGAATCAACGTCAGCGTGAGTTCTTGATCGACATGATGACCCGAATAGCCGACATCGGCAACCCCCGGGACATTGCTTCTGTCGCCCAGGCGCTGGCACCCTTCGTCACCGTGGACTCCGACCTGTCACTGGTCGATGCGGTGAATCTCGCTTTGACGATGCGTGGTCTCGAGAGCGGGTCGATAGTCGAGTTGGACGTTCCCGTCTTCGACTACACCACCGACGCCGGGGCCGCGGTTCTGCTCCCCTCGGTTCTGGTCGAGGAAATAGTCGCGGAGTTCCTCTCGACCACGGCCACCCGCGTGGGAGTTGTCGCAGGCTAGGGGCATTCACGCCGACCGGTCTCGTGGAGGCCGAGCTGGACATGGGCCTGGTCGAGCTGGTGAGCAAGGCTCGCCAAAGCTCGAATTCGACATCCACTGCGTCAACAGCCGGACGGTTGAACGCCGCGCCCATGGCCGATATCCTGGGGGATATGAAGATGGCAGACGGCACCTGGTGGTCTACCCGCTGAGCGGCCGACTCTCACCTGCCATGATGTCGCCGCCGAGCTCCGGCGGCTTTTCTTTTGACCAAGGACTCGACCATGACCGACCGACGAAGAGTGTTCTCCGGGATGCAGCCGACGGGGCGCGCCCAGTTGGGCAACCTGATCGGGGCGTTCGGCAACTGGGTCGCCATGCAGGACACCTATGAGACGATCTACTGCGTCGTCGATCTGCATGCGATGACTGCGCCATACGACCCGACGTCTTTCCCTCGGGAGCGAATCGCCCTGGCCAAGACGATCATCGCCGCCGGAGTCGATCCTGAGCGCTCATTGCTCTACTACCAGTCGGCCCTTCATCATCATGTCGAGCTCTACTGGATCCTGGGAACGCTGATGGGAGTCGGCCAGCTCCAGCGCATGACCCAGTTCAAGGAGAAGTCCGACAGGAGCGGACAGAGCTTTGGGCTGCTCGCCTACCCGGTGCTTCAGGCGGCAGACATCCTCATCCACAAAGTCCACGCAGTGCCTGTCGGAGACGACCAGACCCAGCACCTCGAGTTGACCCGTGATATCGCCGAGCGGTTCAACAGCCGGTTCGGCGAGGTCTTCCCGGTGCCGGAGCGGATCACCCCCGAGATCGGGGCCAGGGTCATGTCACTTCAGGACCCGACGGCCAAGATGTCGAAGTCGGATCCCAACGCAAAGGCGACTGTCTATCTGACCGACAGCACGGACGAGATCGTGAAGAAGGTCAGAGCGGCTGTGACCGACACCGGATCCGAGGTGGCCTACGACATGGAGAAGAAGCCGGGGATATCCAACCTCCTGGAGATCTTCGCCTTCTTCACCGGCCGGCTGATAGGAGACCTCGCCAACGAGTACGCCACCAGTGGGTACGGCACGTTCAAGATGGCTGTCGCCGAGGCGGTGGCGGATGGGATAAAGCCGATCCGGGAAGCCTATGAGGGCATGACCGACGCCGAGGTCTCCGCAGTGATGACCAGGAGCGCCGAGAAGGCACGTGTCTCCGCCGACGCCACGATGACCGTGGTCCGGGAGGCGGT
>DASWKM010000101.1:0-19425 GCA_036396635.1 Acidimicrobiia bacterium | reverse complement strand
GCTAGGAGGGCGGACTCCCGTGGACGTCTATGGGCGTCTGCCCGCGTACACGCGGGCCGCCCCGAACTGGCATTAGGCGCTAGCTGTACACCCAAAGGGCTCGCGGAGTCTTCAAGCGACGGCGAGCTCGACGGCAAACGGCAGTCCGGTTACCTGTTCTACGCGGCGCTTCGGTGAATCATCTGACCCACGAGAGTGTGCCGACGCCACCGCGCTTGTGACGAGCAAGCGCCTTGTCGTGCCGACCTGTCGCGGGTGACCGACCTCGACGCCCCCGAGCGATTTTGCTCTTGATCGGTTGATCTGGTCGTAGCTGCTTCACCGTCGTGGGACTGGCAGACCCCCTGAGGTTGGTGGAAGCCATCTGGTCGGTAATTGCGAGTTGACATGAAACCATTTGGTTTCCTATAGTGCCCAGCTGTGAAACTAGTGTTCAAGGCAATGGCCGATCCGACCCGCAGAGCACTGCTCGATGCGCTCTTCACCGAGGATGGCCAGTCATTGTCGAACCTCGAGGCACCCTTCGACATGACACGAGTGGCGGTTGCCAAGCACCTGGGCATCTTGGAGGAGGCGGGGCTGGTCGTAAGCAAGCGTCGAGGGCGCGAGAAGCTGCACTTCCTGAACCCAGTTCCGATCCGGCTCGTCCATGACCGGTGGGTGAGCAAATACACCGAGGAATGGGCCGCCGGTCTCGTCGGCCTCAAGAACGAATTGGAGCACACCATGGAGAAGGTCTTCGAGATCTACATCCGCACCACTCCGGCGAAGTTGTGGGAGGCGATCACCGATCCCGGCATCCGAGCCAAGTACCACTTCGGCTCAAGGGTCGAGTCCGAGTGGACACCGGGATCGACTTTTCTGATGGTGCATCCGGCTGCGAACGGCCCGCTCGTCGAAGGTGAGAACATTGAGGTCGACCCACCCCGCCGGCTGGTGCAGTCGATGCGGGCGCTGTGGGGTCCGGAGGTGATCGCCGAGGGCACCAGCCGGGTCACCTGGGAGATCGAGCCGGTTGGGGACTCGTGCCGGCTCACCGTCACCCACGATCAGCTCCTCGCCGGCGCCAACGATCAACTCTACGGAGGCTGGCCGATGATCCTGTCGGGTCTCAAGACCTGGCTCGAAACCGGTGAGCCGCTCACCACCCCCGGATCACTCATGTATGGAGGAAACCAATGACCACACTCGACAAGACCTTCACCGCCACCCTCAAGAGGAGCGACGCCAATGGCGGCTGGACCTACATCGTCACCGACTGGACCGCCGAGTACTTTGCTACCCGGGGCCTGGTCAAAGTGTCAGGAACCGTCGACGGGCACCCGTTCACCAGCTCGTTCATGGCGCTCGGTGACGGCACCCACAAGCTCCCGATCAAGGCCGAACTCCGTGCCGTCATCGGCAAGACCGAAGGCGACACCGTCACCGTTCACCTCAACGAACGCATCGAACGGTGACCAACCCCTCGTACTCAGCCCCGCTCTGCCAATACGGGACGGTCGCCGACGAAGGAGACAGCACATGACCAACACCCACCAGCGGCATCCGCTCTGTCCGCCTAGGCGAGCCGATCCGATACCACGGGGCGTTCGATGCACGTAGAACGAACACTCAGGGCGCCGGTCAGCCCAGGTCGTAGACGGCGGACAGGTGCTCTTTGAACGGCTTGGCGGGCAGGAGGACCGCCGCGCCATACGAGGTCCGGTACTCACGGACTGAGATGGAGAACCGCTTCACCGAGTCCTTGGATATCCCCCGATAGCGCCAGGCCGTGCTGACCGCCTGACCGAGCGACCACGACGAATCGAGCCTGACCGAGGCGGCGACCGCCTCGAGCTTCGCAGCGAGCGAAGCAGGCGAGGAGAACCCTGCCGCCCGGCCCGCCAATTGGAAGAGGACGTCTTGCTGATTGCGTTGCCTCGTGAAATCGGAGCCCCCGGCCGGTTGCCACTCCTCCCCGATCAGCTGCTCGGGCTGACGCGAGCGCACCCAGGCCAGCGCAGTCTCACCGCCCGCGGTCTGGCAACCCGGGACTTCGATCAGGAGGTGTGACTTCGGGTCCCGGGTCGGATAGTCGACACAAACCGTGATCCCGCCCATCGCGTCGACGACCCTGGCGAACCCGTCGAAGTTGATGCGGGCGAGATGATCGATCGGGATCCCGGTGTAGTCCTGCACCATGATGGCCAGCAACTCCGACCCCGAGGCGACTCCGGAGCAGCCGCCCAGACCGGAGTTGAGCCTGGTGAACGATCTCTTGCAGAGGTTCCAAACGTAGAGGTCTCGGGGCAAGCTGACCATGATCGGCTTCCCGCCGTCGGTGGGTTGAAGGGTCAAGATGATGGCATCGGCGAGACGGCCCGAAGCATCGCTACCGACGAGGAGATAGGCGTCGAAGACACCGTCATCGATGGGCTCACCCGACGCGGCGAGGTTGAACGGGCGCGACTCGGGGATCGATGCCAACGTGGCCGCGATCAACTCGAGCTCCTCTCCGACGTCATACGCCGGCTCTACGTAAACGCCAGCGATGCTGAACGCTGTGGTGGTCGGGGCGCCGCCGCCGGTTTCGATTGCAGAACGGGCTATGTCGGGGTCGAACTCCTCGACCGCTACCGCACCCAGGGCGGCACTCACCTGGTACGCGTAGAAGGAGCCGAGCCCGAGAAGGGTCCCGACCATCAGGACAGTCAGCGCCCTCCAGGGATGAAAGACAGCGTATTCGAGGAGTGCCAAGCCGAGGCTGAATGCTAGGACTCGTTGGTGCCCTAGACCGGTGTGATGAAAACGGTTCCGGTGAACAGGGCGACGACACGGCCGTCAGCCCGGCAGACCTCGGCCCTGTAGGTGCCCAGGGACTGCCCACGTGAGACCTCGCGGACCCGTGCCTCGAGGCGATCGCCCGGTCTCGCGGCGGCGATGATGACCAGGTGAGTGTCGATGGCCACGGCCCGGGCACCAGCCGAGTTCGATGCGAGGGAGAAAGCACAATCGGCCAACGAGAACACCATCCCACCGTGACCAACGCCGAGAAAGTTGGCATGGGCATCGCTCACCTCGAGGGTCACGACGATCTCATCGTCGTCGACGGTGCCAAGCTCCACGCCAAGACCCCTCGCATAGGGATCGGATGCGAGAAGCTCGGCCACGCGATCCCGATCAAAGCCACTCACGGAGATGCAGCGTAGAACAGCAACCCGAGGCACTACGCTGCCGCCGCGTGCCGGCACTCCCCCGTATCGCATCTGGCAAGGTGAGGGAGATCTTCGAGATCGACCCAGGCCACCTCCTGTTCGTGGCAACCGACCGGATCTCGGCATACGACGTGATCCTCAATCAGACGATCCCGGAGAAGGGCAAGGTGCTCACCGCCCTCAGCCTCCACTTCTTCGATCTCCTCGACACACCCAATCATCTGGTCACCACCGACCTGACCGCGATCGACGGTCTGACCGACGAGCAGCGAGCCGATCTCGAGGGCCGGTCGATGGTGGTGAGACGAGCAGAGGTGATCCCAGTCGAGTGTGTCGTTCGCGGCTATCTATATGGCTCGTCGTGGCGGGAGTACCGGGACGGGGGTGGGCCGACCACCGAGCACCTGCCCAGCGGCCTGAGGTTGGCCGACAAGTTGGAGAAGCCGATCTTCACGCCCGCCACCAAGGCGGTGTCGGGCCATGACGAGAACCTCACCGAATACCAGACCCGGGCGCTACTGGGTGACGACCTGTTCGATGAGCTCCAGAGGAGGTCGCTGGACATATACACCAGGGCCAATGAGTACGCCGCCCGGAAGGGCGTGATCCTCGCCGATACCAAGTTCGAGTTCGGTCATGCCAATGGTGAGCTTCTGCTGATCGATGAGGTGCTCACGCCCGACTCGTCGCGCTACTGGCCGGCCGATCGTTACGAGCCCGGCCGTGAGATCCCATCCTTCGACAAGCAATACGTCCGGGAATGGCTGGACGGCCAACCCTGGTGGGACAAGAGCCCACCGGCTCCCGACCTCCCCGACGACATCGTGGAAGGGACTAGGGCTCGCTACATCGAGGCTTACGAGCGGATCACCGGCGACAGCTTCGACGACTACCCCGGGAAACGATGAAGGTCACGATCACCATCGACCGACGTCCCGAGATCGCCGATCCGGAGGGGACCACGGTCAAGCGCGCCCTTCACGAGCTCGGCTTCACCGAGACGACCACCGTGCGCATGGACCGGGTCATCCACATGGAGGTGGATGGTGACGACCCCGGAGAGGTCAAGGCCCGGGTAGAGGAAATGTGTCGTCGGCTGCTGGCAAACCCCGTCCTCGAGGACTACTCGGTGAGGGTGGACGGTTGAGGACCGCCGTCGTCGTTTTTCCGGGCGTCAACTGTGAGCACGACGTGGTCCACGCCCTCACCGCACTTGGTGGGGAGGCAGACCTGGTCTGGCACCGGGAGACGGACCTCTCCGATTTCAGCGGGGTGATCCTCCCCGGCGGATTCGCCCACGGCGACGCCCTGCGGACCGGTGCGATCGCACGCTTCTCCCCGGCAATGACTGAGGTGTCCCGGATGGCCTCCGAAGGCTCTCCGGTTCTCGGCATTTGCAACGGCTGGCAGATGCTGTGCGAGGCCGGTCTGATCCCCGGCGCCCATATCGCCAATCGGGACCTCTCGTTCATCTGCCGTTTCGAGGACGTCGAGGTGGTGGACACGAGGTCCATCATCACTCGTGCCAGTGCGATCGGACAGCGTCTCCGCGTGCCCCTCAACTCGTACATGGGCAGCTGGGTGGATCCATCCCACACCGGTCGGGTCGTGCTCAGATATCTCGACGACCCGAATGGGTCACAGGACTCGGCAGCCGCGGTGAGCAACGACGCCGGGAATGTCGTCGGGATCATGCCGCATCCGGAGCGCGCCACCGATGTCTTGTTGGGCTCGACCGACGGCGAGGTGCTCCTCAACAGCTTTCTCCATTCCCTCGTCGCGGCATGACCAGCACCCGCGAGCCCCTCCACCGTCGGTTGGGCATGACCGACGACGAGCGTCAGTCCGTCACGGCGATCCTCGGCCGGGAGCCGTGGGAAGCGGAGCTCGCCATGTACTCGGTGATGTGGTCGGAGCATTGCTCCTACAAGTCATCTCGGGCTCATCTCGGGCGTTTCCCCACCGAGGCACCGTGGGTGGTGGTTGGGCCTGGGGAGAACGCAGGCGTGATCGACATCGGTGACGGCTGGCTGGCTGCCATCCGCATCGAGAGCCACAACCACCCATCGTTCGTGGAGCCATATCAAGGCGCGGCCACCGGCGTGGGTGGCATCCTGCGTGACGTCTTCACCATGGGGGCGAGACCGATCGCCCTTTGGGACCAGATCAGGTTTGGCCCGCTTTCCGAGCCCAAGAACCGGTACCTGTTCAAGGGAGTTGTCTCGGGAATCGCCGGCTATGGCAATGCCGTGGGAGTGCCAACGGTGGGCGGTGAGGTCGAATTCGACGACTGTTACTCAGGAAACCCGCTGGTCAATGTGATGTGCCTCGGAATCCTTCGTGAGGAACAGCTCGTGCTCGGGACCGCCGGCGAGCCGGGCTCCGTGGCTGTCTTGCTGGGGAATGCAACGGGTCGCGATGGCATCGGTGGCGCCAGCGTCCTCGCCTCGGCCTCCTTCGATGAGGGGTCGGCCGAGCTGAGACCCTCTGTTCAAGTCGGTGACCCCTTCGAGGAGAAGAAGCTGATCGAAGCCTGTCTCGAGCTCTTTGAGAAGGGCTTGGTGGTCGGAGTCCAGGACCTGGGTGCGGCCGGGCTCACCTGCGCCACCTCCGAGCCCGCCGGCCGGGCGGGCGTTGGGATGGAAGTCGATCTGGACGCAGTTCACACCAGGGAGACGGGGATGACCGCCACCGAGCTGCTGATGTCGGAGTCCCAGGAGCGGATGATGGCGTTCGTGTCCCCGGACAAGGTGGGCGATGTCCTGGCCATCGCAGACAGATGGGAGATCGATTCGGCTGTCATTGGGGTGGTCAAACCGGGCAGGACACTCGAGATCCATCATGACGGACGGCTCGTTGCCGAGGTCCCGGCGGCTTCGCTCTCCGATGATGCACCCGTCTATGACCGGCCGATGACACGACCAGACCGGCTCGACGAGATCCAGCGGCAGACCTTCGATGGATCAGCGCTCGAAGTGGGAAAGACTCTGGAGGCGTTGCTCTCCGACCCTGCCATCGGCTCGTCGGCGTGGGTTCACACCCAATACGACCACATGCTCTTTCTCAACACGGTCATCGGCCCGGGATCGGACGGGAATCTGCTCAGGATCGAGGGAACGGAGAAGGCCCTCGCCGTCTCAAGCGATGGCAACGGCCGTCTGTGCTTCCTCGACCCCAGGATCGGAGGGGCTCGTCTAGTCCACGAGGCGGCCCTGAACGTGGCCGTCACAGGTGCCCGGCCCATGGCCGTGGTCGACAACCTCAACTTCGGCAATCCGGAGAACCCCGAGGTGATGTGGCAGTTCCGGGAGACGATCGAGGGGATCTCGGAGGCATGCGAGACATTGCAGGTGCCCGTCATCGGAGGCAACGTGTCGTTCTACAACGGGACCGGCGGCGCCGACATCCACCCCACGCCGGTAGTCGGCATGCTCGGCGTGGCCGACCCGATGCCGGTGCCCCCACCCCGTCTGAGCCGGGCCGAGCCCGGCATGGAGATTTGGGAGATCGGGCCTAGACCGAGCGACAACCTGGCCGGGTCGTCGGTGCAGCGTCTCTTTGGCGGTCTCGGAGGTCGGCCGACTCCTCCGGACCGGGAGATCGCCGGTCGTGTCGTGTTCCTGGCAGCACAATTGGCCCACCATGTACCGGTCCTTCATGACATCTCCGATGGTGGCCTGGCCGTCGCCATCGCCGAGGTGTGCATCGCCTCGGGGGTGGGGGCGACGGTGGAGACGGAGAATCCGTTTTCGGAAGACCCCCATCGGTTCCTGGCAGTGATGGAACGAGGCTCCGCAGAGGTACCCCAGGATCTGGCCCGTCGCATCGGCAGCATCGGCGGCGACCAGATAGTGGTCAACGGCGTGTCTCTCCCTTTGGACACGGCTGTCGATCTCTGGACCACGGCCCTACCGGAGGCCCTGGCGGGTTAGGAGCGCGTGGTCTCGACGATTCGCCTGGCTGTTCTTTCTTGATGCAGGGCGACCTCTATCGAGGTCGCGCAACCTCAGGTAGTCTGCCAACCCCTGGTATCATCTGGAAGGCCGCACCAGGTGGAGGCCAGCGAAAAGTCGCTTCCCTGGTGGTAACACGGCCCTCTCACCCGGTTGGATCGCCTCTTCTGCCGACCCTCGAGCGCCAGGCAAATCGGTTGCCACGCGACCCGAGCGAGACAGCCACAGCCATCATCAAGGCCCGCTTCGATGTGGGCACCGGAGTGAATCATGACTACGACATTCGCCCAGCTCGGCCTGCCCGAGCCACTGATTCAGGCATTACATGCCATGCAGATCCGAAAGCCGTTTCCCATACAGGAGGCCACCATCCCGCCCGGACTGGAGGGGAGGGATGTCTGCGGCATGGCACCGACTGGCTCAGGCAAGACTCTCGCCTTCGGGCTCCCCATGCTCGTTCGCATCCAACGCGCCAGCGCCCGACGGCCCCGGGCCCTCGTCCTGGCACCGACCCGCGAGCTCGCCGAGCAGATAAAGAGCGAGCTGTCTCGTCTCGGCCAGGCGGCCAACCGTCGGATCCTCGCGGTCTACGGCGGCACCGCTTATGGGCCCCAGAAGAGCGCCTTGAACAAGGGCGTCGATGTCCTGGTGGCGACTCCGGGGCGTCTCGAAGATCTCATCCAACAGGGCTCGACCGACCTCGGGGACGTCGACATCGTCGTGGTCGACGAGGCAGACCGCATGGCCGACATGGGATTCCTCCCTGCGGTTCGCCGGATTCTCGATCAGACCTCGCAGAAGAGACAAACCCTGCTGTTCTCCGCCACTCTCGACGGTGACGTCGCCGTCCTCGTCGACAGGTATCAGACCAACCCGGTTCGATATGAGGTCGCGGCCACCGACGACACGCCCGAGGTGAAGCATCACTTCTGGCTGGTCGACCATCACGACCGCGTCCGGCACACCGCCGATGTCGTGGACACGATGGGACGCGCCATCGTCTTCACCCGTACTCGCCACGGGGCCGACCGGCTCACCCGTCAGCTCGTCAAGGCCGGCGTGGACGCCGTTGCCATGCACGGAGGACGCTCCCAGAGCCAGCGGCAACGTGCGTTGAAGGCCTTCTCGAACGGGCGGGCGCAAGCGCTGGTTGCGACGGATGTCGCGGCACGTGGAATTCACATCGAGGCCGTCGAAGCGGTCATCCATTTCGACTTTGCCGCCGACCACAAGGACTTCCTTCATCGCTCGGGAAGGACCGGAAGAGCCGGCGCCGAGGGCACGGTGGTCAGCCTGGTGACGAGAGAGCACAGGAAGTCGGTCGACCGATTACAGCGGTCGTTGAACCTCGACGAGCCGGTACGACAGCCCAATGTCACAGACCTCCGGCCCCGAAGGGACCCTGGCGCGGGCGCCGAACGACCGGTGCCGAGGGTGACCACAAGCCTGTACGTCGGGAACCTGCCGTGGAGCATCACCTCCACCGATCTCGATCGGATTTTCAGTCGATATGGTGCGGTGCATGGATCCAAGGTGGCCATACGTGGGGGTCGGTCCAAGGGATACGGGTTCGTGGAGATGTCGGCAGACTCCACCACCGCGGCCATCGACGCGCTCGATCAGAGCGAGCTCAGCGGCCGCAAATTGCAGGTGAGGCCAGCCAGGGCCTAGTGGTCTGTCGCGTAAATAGTGTGCGCGTGTCTCCGAGCCATCGGGGTCATCTGGCAAGGAGAAGAGCGCAGTCGCAGCCGGGGAGCTGCGGCGAGCACTTCGACACAGCCAGGGGCGTCGAGGGCCGGAGAGACGTCACAAGTATTCACGAGACGGGCCACCAGTGGTCCGGGGGTGGGTCAGGACAACTCGGTCCACCGGAGCCGATACCATCGGCCCATGGCCAGAACGATCGGAATCCTCAGTGCCGGAGGCGACAGCCCTGGTCTGAACGCAGCCATCAGGGCGGTGGGCAAGGCAGCACAGAGGGCATACAGCATGGAGGTGCTGGGGTTCAAGGACGGTTTCGTCGGCCTCATGCAGAACCGCTTCGACCATCTCGACTCGGACGACCTCTCCGGGATCCTGACTCGTGGTGGGACGATTCTCGGCACATCCCGGGCACGAGTCGACCAGATGGATATGGGCGACGGCAAGAAAGTCGACGGGCGCAAGGCCATGCAGGAGGTGATCGAGCAGCACTCCCTCGAAGCCCTGGTCTGTCTCGGCGGTGATGGGACGGTGCGCAATGCGCTGAGGCTCGCCGACGTCGGTGTCCCGGTTCTCACCCTCCCCAAGACCATCGACAACGATGTGGCCGGGACCGATGTGACGTTCGGGTTCGACACGGCCATGACCATCGCTACCGAGGCGATCGACCGACTCCACTCCACCGCCCACTCTCACCACCGCATCATGGTCGTCGAGTTGATGGGTAACGACGTCGGTTGGCTTGCCCTGGGCGCGGGTCTCGCCGGTGGCGCCGACGTGATACTCATCCCCGAGATCCCCTATGACATCGAGGCTGTCGCTTCCTCCATCACCGCCCGCAAGGCCGCCGGGTCGAGCTTTTCGATCGTGGCGGTGGCAGAGGGCGCCATCTCCAAGGAGGCGGCTGCGATTCGGGACTCGATGATCTCACAGATGGAGACGGGCGATGAGAGCGAGCGGAAGGCGATCAAGAAGCGCCTCAAGGAATTCGGGCAAGCCCGAACCGGCGGCACCGTCCAACTCGCCTCGACACTGGCCGGCCTAACCGGTCTCGAGTCCCGCATCACCATCCTCGGTCACGTCCAGCGCGGGGGCACACCGAGCCCGGCCGACCGGCTCCTCGCCACCCGGCTCGGGACCGCGTGCGTGGACTACATCGCCGAGGGTACCCACGGGGTCTTGGTCGCGGCTCGGGGCGAGACCACCGAGGCAGTGCCACTCAAGAAGATCGCCGGCGTGACCAAATCGGTGCCTCTCGATCACCCCTGGGTCCGGACCGCCCGCCACCTTGGGATTGCCCTGGGCGATTGAGCACTCACCAGCACTCCCCGCATCAGGCTCGATGAAAGACGTCGTCATCATCGGTGGCGGTCCCGGCGGGCTCTATCTGTCGATCCTGCTCATGAAGCATCGCCCCGACCTCGACGTGACCGTCTTCGAGCGAAACACCCCCCAGGACGCTTACGGGTTTGGCGTCGTCTTCTCCGACGAGACACTCGATCACTTCCTGGATGCAGACGAGCCCTCCCACAAGGCGCTCACCGACGCCTTCATGCATTGGGGAGACATCGAGATCCGTCACTTCTCGGCTTCCGCGCCGATCATCTCCGGTGGCCACGGATTCGCCGCCACCAGCCGGCGCCGTCTCCTCGAGATCCTCTCGGAGCGAGCCGTCGAGGTCGGAGCCGAGCTTCGCCTTCAGACCGACATCACCGGGCTCGAGGCCTGCGGCCATCCCGACCTGACCGTGGCCGCAGATGGGGCCAACTCGACGATCCGGACCGAGCTCGCAGCCCATTTCAAGCCAACGGTCGATTTCAGGGTCAACAAGTACGCCTGGTTCGGCACCACCAAGGTGTACGAGCGTTTCCATTTCATCTTCGAGGACACTCCTCATGGGATGGTCTGGGCCCACATCTATCCCTATGACACCTCCGGGAGCACCTTCATCGTGGAGATGGCGCCGCAGACCTGGCGCGGGCTAAGGCTGGATCGAACCGAAGGACAGGTCTTTCCCCCGGGGATGAGCGACGAGCACGCCCTCACCGCATGCCAGCGGCTTTTCGCAGACCATCTCGACGGGCACCCCCTGATCGGCAACAGCTCGAAATGGCTGCAGTTCCCGGCCATCACATGTGAGCGATGGCACCACGGGAACGTCGTGATCCTCGGGGATGCGGCACACACCGCCCACTTCTCGATCGGGTCAGGGACCAAGCTGGCCATGGAGGACGCCATCTCACTCGCCCGGCTCCTGCTCGAGGGTCGGCCACTACCCGAGACCCTCGACCGCTACGAAGAGGAGCGACGCCCCGCGGTGGACTCTCTCCAGCGCGCCGCCAAGGCAAGTCTGGAGTGGTTCGAGGGGGCCGATCGATACCGACAATTGGAACCGGAGCAGTTTGCCTTCTCGCTCCTGACCAGAAGCCAGCGAGTGACCTACGACAACCTGCGTCTCCGCGACCCTGGCTACGTGAACGGTGTGGATCGATGGTATGCGGAGTCCGATCACGGCTCACCTACCTCCGTCGATCCGGCGGTGCCGCCGATGTTCCACCCTTTCTCCGCCAGGGACGTGTCCCTGCCCAATCGGGTCGTCGTCTCCCCGATGGATCAGTACTCGGCAGTGGACGGGATGCCCAATGAGTGGCATCTGGTGCATCTGGGGAGCCGAGCCGTGGGCGGGGCGGGGCTGGTGATGACCGAGATGACATGCGTCTCCCCGGAGGGTCGGATAAGCCCGGCAGACACGGGGATTTGGAACGATGAGCAGGCCGGCGCCTGGCGCCGCATCGTCGAGTTCGTGCACGGCCATACGGAGGCAAAGATCGGTCTTCAGATAGGACACTCGGGACGCAAGGGGTCGACCAAGCTCATGTGGGAGGGTGACTCCGAGCCACTCGATGAGGGAAATTGGGAGGTGATGTCACCGTCGCCTATCCGGTACCGGCCCGACAACCAGGTACCACGCGAGATGACGGCCCGGGACATGGCCGTGGTCCGGGACCAGTTCGTGAGATCGGCCCAACTCGGTGAGCGGGCCGGGTTCGACTGGCTCGAGCTCCATTATGCCCACGGCTATCTGATGTCCTCCTTCCTCACACCACTGGCCAATCAGCGGTCCGACGAACATGGCGGATCGTTGGAGAACCGGATGCGCTTCCCACTCGAGGTCCTTGATGCCGTGCGGGATATGTGGCCGTCGGGGAAGCCGCTTTCGGTTCGCATCTCCGCCACGGACTGGGCAGAGGGAGGATTCAATGGTGACGACGCCGTGGTCCTGGCACGGGCTATGAAAGAGCACGGCTGTGACATCGTCGACGTCTCGACCGGCCAGACATCGATCCACGCCAAGCCCGAGTACGGGCGGCTCTATCAGACGCCCTTCGCCGACCGGATCCGACACGAGGCAGGGGTCCCGACCATGACGATTGGGGCAGTCTCATCGATCGATGACATACACAACATCCTGGTGGCTGGGCGCGCCGACCTCTGCGTCATGGCCCGCCCGCACCTCGTCGATCCCTATTGGACGATGAACGCCGCCATCGATCTCGGTTACGCCGGCCACGCCTTCCCCAACCAGTACCGAGCTGGCTTGGGCGCCCGACGACGCCAACAAGAGCCGATTGCGCCGGACGTATTCCGACGTGCGTGACCTCGAGGTGACAACTCTCGGCGCCATTCTCACCGGGGGCAGCAGCACCCGGATGGGTACCGACAAGTCGATGATCGACGTCGGAGGCGTGACGATGCTGGACCGGGTCTCCACAGCGATGCGACACGTCGTCGACGACCTCGTCCTGCTCGGGCCGGACAGGGAGGGGTGGAGATGTTGGCCCGACTCGGTGCATGCCCAAGGACCTCTCGCCGGGATAGCCACGGCTCTCACCCGATCACGCCACGACCAGGTCCTCGTGGTCGCCGTCGACCAACCCTTCGTGATCGACACAACTCTCTCCGAGATCGCTTCACTCGGTGGGGATGTCCCGGTGGTCCCGGTGGATGACCACGGTGTCCGCCAGGTCACGTGTGCGTTGTATCCGCGGGGTGTCGGCGACCAGGCAGTGGAAGAGGCGCGTGCCGGAGGCTCAATTCAGACTCTGTTGGACCGCGTCTCCTTTCGCCCGGTCACACCCGAGGAGTGGCGAAGCTGGGGTGAGGACGGCCGATCCTGGTTCAGCGTCGACGACTTCCAAGCCCTGGCTCGAGGGGAAGCCGCCTTCCTGGGTGGATAGCCGTCGTTACCGGTCCGACGGCTCAGATTGCGGTGGGCAAAGACTGGAGCCTCATCTCGATGAGCCGTCTCTCGGCCTGATTCGAGCTGAGGGCCAGCGCCCTCTGGAACTCGACTCGCGCCGCGTCCTCGTCACCCGCTCTTCTCAGTAGCTCACCCCTGCTGGCGTGGAAGGCGTGGTAACCATCGAGATCGATGCCTGCCATCGCCTCCAGCCCGGCATCCGGGCCGCTTGCATACCCCACCGCCACGGCGCGGTTCAGCCCAACCACTGGCGAGCCGGTGAGGGGCCAGAGACGGTCGTAGAGGCCAACGATCCTCGCCCAGTCGGTTGCCTCCCAACTAGGCGATGAGGCGTGACACGCCGCTATCGCCGCCTGGAGGGCATAAGAGCCTTTGGGGCTGTCGAGAGCATCCACCAACGCGAGGCCTTCGTCGATCTCGCCCCTGTCCCAAACCGTGCGGTCCTGATCCTGAAGGAGCACGAGATCACCCTCAGGATCGGTCCGGGCCTCGCGCCTCGCATGCTGAAGAAGCATCAGGGCGAGGAGCCCAAGGGCCTCCTGCGACTGAGGTATCAGTCGCAGCATTCGGCCGAGGTCGACGGCCGACTCGGCGAGCTCGGTACGCACCAACTCGTCCCCCGACGATGCGAAGTACCCCTCGTTGAAGACCAGGTAGATAACCGCGAGGACGGCATCGATCCGGTCATCCATGTCTTCTGGTGAAGGCACCTCGAACGGGATCCCGGCGTCCCGGATCTTGGTCTTCGCCCGCACCAGCCGTTGCGCCATCGTTGGCTCCGAGACCAAGAACGCGTCGGCGATCTCCCTGGTTGTCAATCCTCCCAACGTACGGAGGGTGAGAGCCACCTGCTTGTCGATCGACAGGGACGGGTGACAGCAGGCGAATATCATCTGAAGACGATCGTCGACGACTGTGGCCCCCATCAACGGAACCTTGGGACGGTCGGCCTCGATCTTTTCCAGACTCGCCAGTAGCTCCGCCTTTCTCCGGTAGGTCTGCTCGCGGCGGATTCGATCGATGGCACGCCGGCGGGAGACCGTGGCGATCCACCCGCCGGGGTTGGTGGGCACACCCGAGGCAGGCCAGGATCGCATCGCCTCGGCAAAAGCGTCCTGGATCGCCTCCTCGGCGAGATCGATGTCACGGACCCGACGTGCCAGCCCGGCCAATACGAGGGAATACGAGTCACGGAATACCGTCTCGATGGCGGTGTTGAGCTCAGATGTCGGCAATGGAGAAATAAGGTTGCCACAGATGACTGACAGAATCGCCCGGCTCGTCTACGTGGGCGACCCGATGTGCTCGTGGTGCTGGGGATTCGCTCCTGAGATCGAGGCTCTGGCGGGGGAGCTCCCCGTGGAGGTCATCGTCGGTGGGCTGCGTCCCGGTCCGATGGCTCACGAGTTGGATGATCGAACCGCCGACGCTCTCAGACACCACTGGGTCGAGATCGCAGAGAGGACCGGACAACCGTTCGACATGTCATTCCTCGACAGACGGGACGGATGGATCTATGACACCGAGCCGCCCGCCATTGCCGTTGCTCAGATGAGAGAGATCGACGAGACCCGAACACTCGCGTACTTCACCACCCTCCAGCATGCTTTTTACGCACTCGGCCAGGACATCACCGATTTCGACGTGCTGACCGAGCTGGCGCGCGGATTCGACGTGGACCACGACCTGTTCAGATCGACCCTCGCCACCGACGAGGCCAGGAAGCGGGCATGGGACGACTTCACCAGGGCCCGCAACTGGGGAATCAGCGGATTCCCCACCCTCGTTGGCGAGCTGGATGACGGGAGGCTGGCCCTGCTCGCCCGTGGCTGGACGCCCGCCACCACGATCCGGGAGAGGATCCGCTCCGTCGCTTGACCGGCCGTTCCCGGTGAGGCGCGGGTCGGTCGAACCGGCCCCGCCCGAGGTCCGCGCATCTGTTGTGCAACGATGCCTGCTGAGCAGGCATTACGGCCCACCAGATGGAGAGGATGGATGTGTTGTGCATCTCTGCCCGCTGACGACGGGTGACGGTCCATTAGATCAAGGGGATTGAATCACGCCGTCGGTCCGCGGATGGTCTGACCATGCACCCCGACCGACGACTGGACGAATTCGCCGCTCGAGGCGAAACCAGCCGAGCTGAGCACGATTTCGTCCCAATTTCGGATAAGTGGATCACCGCGCCCTACCATCGCCGGGTGCCCCTTCAGGACACCGTTTCGCTCGTTGACCGCCCCCGCGAAGCCTGCGGGGTGATGGCCGCCTATTCGACGACGCAGCGGGTCTCCCACGTCCTCTACTTCGGGCTCTTCGCCCTCCAGCACCGCGGCCAGGAGTCGGCCGGCATCGCCACCTCGAATGGAGAGACGGTCACCGTCTACAAGGACCTGGGTTTGGTCAACCAGGTGTTCGACGAACCGGCCTTGGCGGGCCTCGACGGGCATCTCGGGATCGGGCACACCCGATACTCCACGACCGGATCGTCCAACTGGGTCAATGCACAGCCGGCACACCGACAGGTAGGCGCCACGAGTGTCGCCCTTGGTCACAACGGGAACCTGACCAACACCCTGGAGTTGGCCGAGTCATTGGGAGTCAGCGGGGCGACGACCGACTCCGACCTCATGGCGGAGGGTCTCGCCCGCGCCATCGACGACAACAGATCCGACTCGCGCGGTCTCGAGATGGCACTGATGAAGGTGGCTCCCACATGGGAAGGAGCCTTCTCGTTGGTGATCATGGATCAAGGCCGGGTGGTCGGGATGCGGGATCCACACGGTTTCCGTCCCCTCTGCCTCGGATCACTGCCCGAAGGTGGCTGGGTGTTGGCGTCGGAGACGGCGGCACTTGACCTCGTCGGTGCGAAGTTCGTGCGTGAGCTGGCCGCCGGCGAGATGCTGGTCATCGACGCCGGAGGGCCCAAGTCGTACCATCCGTTCTCCCAGACCAAAGCCGGTCTGTGTCTCTTCGAGTTTGTCTACTTCGCCCGCCCCGACAGTCACATGTACGGACGATCGATCCACGGGGCCCGTCGTGAGATGGGCCGGATTCTCTTCGAGGAGCACCCGGTGGACGCCGATGTCGTGGTCCCGGTGCCCGAGTCGGGCATCCCGGCCGCACAGGGCTTCGCCGCCGCCAGTGGGATCCCCTACGCCGACGGCCTGGTCAAGAACCGCTATGTCGGGCGCACCTTCATCGAGCCCACTCAGATGCTGCGTGACCAAGGGATACGTCTGAAGCTGAACTCGATTCCGGAGAATCTCGACGGCAAACGGGTCATCCTCGTCGACGACTCCATCGTTCGCGGGTCGACGACCCGTCAGTTGGTGACCATGGTCAAAGAGGCCGGCGCCGTAGAGGTCCATCTCCGCGTCTCGTCACCGCCCTACCGATGGCCTTGTTTCTATGGGATGGACACCTCGGACCGCTCGACGCTCATTGCAGCCCGAATGGGCGTGGACGAGATTCGGGAGCATCTAGGGGCCGACTCCCTCGGGTACCTGTCGTTGGAGGGCCTGCTCGACGCCACCGGTGTCGCCGACGCCGGATTCTGCACAGCTTGCCTCTCCGGGGAGTACCCGACCGATCTACCCGCGACTACAGACAAGTACCAGCTGGAACGGTCCTGACATGCCCTCCTATCGGGAGGCTGGGGTCGATCTCGAAGCGGCGGACCGACACACGGAGTTGATCGCCGATCATGTGACAGCCACCTGGGCCGCAGATGTCGTCGGTCGGTTCGGCGGTTTCGCCGCCGGAATCCGCATACCCGATGGGTTCCGGGATCCGATCCTCATGATGAGCACCGACGGTGTGGGCACGAAGCTCGAGATTGCCCGACGCTCCAACCGCTGGGAAGGGGTCGGATTCGATCTGGTGGCGATGTGTGTGGACGACCTCGCCACGGCCGGCGCCGCCCCCCTCGGCTTCGTCGACTATCTCGCGGTTGGCTGCCTACAGCCGGTTCGAGACGAGACCATCGTGAGGTCAGTCGCCGAGGCTTGCGTCGTGGCCGGATGCCCATTGCTGGGCGGTGAGACTGCCGAGCACCCGGGGGTGATGGCTCCCGACGCCGTTGACCTGGCGGGTGCGGTGGTCGGCATCGTCGAGTCCGATGCGGTGCTCGGGCCGGATCGGGTCGAGCCCGGAGACGTGGTCATAGGGTTGATGTCGCCGAATCTTCGATCTAACGGGTTCTCCCTGGTCAGGTCGGCTCTCGGTGACGAAGTCGACACACATGCGCCGATCCTGTTGCAGCCGTCCGAAATATTCTCGCCGGCCGTCATCGCCGCCGCGGCCCAAGGTGGGGTCCATGCCGGTGCTCACATCACGGGAGGCGGGCTGAAGGGGAATCTGTCCAGGGCCCTACCTGATGGTCTTGGGGCCAGGATCGAGCTGAGCTCGTGGAATAGGCCTGCGGTGTTCGAGTTGATCGCCGGGTATGGAGTGTCTGAGGACGAGATGAGACGCATCTTCAACATCGGAATCGGCTTCTGCCTCGTTGTGGCACCCGAGGCGGTCGACTCGGCTCTCGCCGCCACCTCGGCCCACGACTCGAGGGTGATCGGAGCGGTCGTCCCGGGGCACGGGGTGGAGTTGGTTTGACCTTCTCCAAGGCGTCCGCCGTGACGGGTGGACCGGGGCGCTGGCGAGCCGAGCTGGCCGAGGGATGGGACATCTTCGGGATCAGCAACGGCGGATATCTCCTCTCCATCATTACCCGGGCCATGGGGGAGGAGGCCGATGGACGCGAGCCGATCTCCGTGACGGGTCACTTCCTCAACCCGGCCACACCCGGCCAGGTCGACATCGACGTGGAGACTCTGAAGAAGGGCCGTGGGCTGACCACGATGCGATCGACGATGTCGGGCGCCGACAAGCCGTTGCTAGTTGCCACCGCGGTCTTTGCGGCCCACGAGCGGGGAAGCCACCGATCCGAGCTCGTGCTTCCCGCTCCACCCGACATCCCCGATCCGAGTGAATGTGTTCTCGCCGAGCCGTCTGACTCCGCTCCGTTCCCGCCGCCGTTCACGGGGAAGGTCGAAGTCAGGATCCACCCTGAAGACGCCGCGGCCCTGCTGGGAGAGAAGACCGGCAGGCCCCGCATGCGCGGCTGGTTCCGGCTTCGCGACCACGAGCCACTCGACGCCTTCGCCGTGATCCTGGCGTCCGACGCCTTCCCGCCGGCCATCTTCAACACAGAGCTGCCGTTGCGGTGGACTCCGACCATCGACCTCACCGTGCAGATCCGTCAGCCCCGTCCCGCCGGGTGGCTTCGCTGTCGTTTCTGCACTCGATTCATCACCGATGGGATGCTTGAGGAGGACGGGGAGATCTGGGACGAGGACGGTCGACCCGTCGCGCTGTCAAGACAGCTCGCCCTGGTCCCCCACTAGATCGTCGATCTCTGCCAGCAACGCCATCTTCGAGCTCTCATCGAGGAAGGAAGACTTGATCGAATTGGCCGCCAGCTCGGCGATATCTGACCTGTCGAGCCCGCGATCGTTGGCCAGCGCCGAGTAGTTGGCCCCCACGTAGCCACCGAAGTAGGCAGGGTCGTCTGAGTTCACACTGACCATCAGGCCCATCCCCAGCATGGACGGCAGCGGGTGGTCAGCCACCCGATCGACCACCTTGAGCGCCACGTTGGACAATGGGCACAAGGTCAAAGGGATCTGCTCGACCCGAAGTCGCTCGGTGAGCAGCTCGTCCTCCAGGCTCCGAACCCCGTGGTCGATCCGCTCGGCTCCGAGTATGTCGAGAGCCTTGGATACGTATGAAGGTGGGCCCTCCTCACCGGCGTGGGCCACTGCCCGGAGACCCAACTCACGAGCCAGGTCGTATGCATCGGTGTACAGCTCGGGCGGATGCCCCACCTCGGTCGAGTCGAGACCGACCGCGATGACCCCATCCAGGTGGGGCTCGGCCGACCGCATCGTTGCCAATGCTGCGTCGCCACCGAGATGGCGGACAAAGCACAGGATCAGGTCAGAGCTGATGCCATGACGGCTACGCGCCTCGGCCATGCCGGACCGGAAGCCCTCCATGAACGACTCGAAGGCGATGCCGCGCTCGGTGTGGGTCTGGGGATCGAAGAAGATCTCGGCGTGGCGGACACCATCGGAGGCGGCTCGCTCGAAATAGGCGATGGTCAGCTCGTAGAAGTCCTGTGGTGTCTGGAGAACCGCCGCGCCCTGGTAGTAGATATCGAGAAAGGACTGCAGGTCGGTGAAGTCGTAGGCAGCCACCACAGAATCGACATCGGGGTAGGGCAGGTCGTATCCATTCCTCGCGGCGAGGTCGAACATCATTC